>WFXP01000079.1 GCA_015490535.1 Gammaproteobacteria bacterium | reverse complement strand
TGTTCTTCACATAGTCAGCGTGTCCAGGACAGTCCACATGCGCATAGTGACGCTTGTCAGACTCATACTCCACGTGCGCCGTCGCTATCGTAATACCGCGCGCACGCTCCTCCGGAGCACTGTCTATCTGATCGTATCCCTTGCTCTCGCCACCGTGCTTCTCCGCCATCACCTTCGTCAAGGCCGCCGTCAGCGTCGTCTTGCCGTGATCAACGTGGCCTATCGTGCCTACGTTTACGTGCGGCTTGGTTCTCTCAAATTTTTCCTTGGACACGGTTCTCTACCTCTGTTGACTGGTCAATTACTGTCAGGACGCTTTCTTGATCACCTCGTCGGCCACCCCGCTGGGGGCCTCGGCGTATTTCTCGAACTCCATGGAGTAGGTGGCGCGGCCCTGGGACATGGAGCGCAGCGAAGTGGCGTAACCAAACATCTCCGCCAGCGGCACCTCGGCATTGATCAGCTTGCCGGCCGGGGAGTCCTCCATCCCCTGCACCAGACCGCGGCGCCGGTTGAGATCGCCGATCACATCGCCCATGTACTCTTCCGGAGTGGTCACCTCCACCTTCATGATGGGCTCCAGCAATACCGGGCTGGCACGCAAGAAACCATCCTTGAAGGCCATGGATGCGGCGATGCGGAAGGCGTTCTCGTTGGAGTCCACATCGTGATAGGAGCCGTCGTACAGGGTCACCCGCACGTCCACCACCGGATAACCGGCCAGCACGCCGTTGTCCATCGCCTCCTGGACCCCCTTGGTGACCGCTGGAATGTAGTCCTTCGGCACCACGCCACCCACGATGGCATTCTCGAACTCGAATCCGCTGCCCGGCTCCCGGGGCTCCAGCCTGAGCCAGACATGGCCGTACTGGCCGCGGCCACCGGACTGGCGCACGAACTTGCCCTCCGCCTCCACCGTCTTGCGCATGGTCTCGCGGTAGGCCACCTGGGGGGCGCCCACGTTGGCATCCACCTTGAACTCGCGGCTCATGCGATCCACGATGATCTCCAGGTGCAACTCACCCATGCCGGAGATGATGGTCTGCCCGGACTCCTCGTCGGTGTGCACCCGGAACGATGGATCCTCCTGGGCCAGCTTGCCGAGGGCGATGCCCATCTTCTCCTGGTCCGCCTTGGTCTTGGGCTCGATGGCCACCGAGATGACCGGCTCCGGAAACTCCATCCGCTCCAGGGTGATGACGTTGTCCAGGTCGCACAGGGTGTCACCGGTGGTGACATCCTTGAGGCCTACCGCGGCGGCGATATCTCCGGCGCGCACCTCCTTGATCTCTTCCCGGTGGTTGGCATGCATCTGCACGATGCGCCCGATGCGCTCCTTCTTGCCCTTAACGGGGTTATATACGGTATCGCCGGAGCTGAGCACCCCGGAATAGACCCGGAAGAAGGTCAGGGTGCCCACGAAGGGATCGGTGGCGATCTTGAAGGCCAGCGCGGAGAAGGGCTCGTCGTCCGAGCTCCTGCGCTCGGCCTCGTTCTCCTGCTCGTCTACCCCCTTGATGGCAGGCACGTCCACCGGGGAGGGCATGAAGTCGATGACCGCGTCCAGCATCGCCTGAACCCCCTTGTTCTTGAAGGCGGTGCCACACAGGGCGGGGACGATCTCGTTGCTCAGCGTGCGGATGCGCAGCCCCTGCCGGATCTCGTCGGCAGCGAGATCCCCCTCCTCCAGGTACTTCTCCATGAGCTCCTCGTTGGCCTCGGCGGACGCCTCGACCATCTTCTCGCGGTATTCCTCGCACTGGGCCTGCATCTCGCCGGGGATCTCCTTCAGCTCGTAGGTGGCCCCCATGTCCGCTTCGTTCCAGTAGATGGCCTTCATGCGGATCAGGTCCACCACGCCCGCGAAGTTCTCCTCGGCACCGATGGGCAGCACGATGGGAACCGGATTACCGGCAAGGCGCTCCCGGATCTGGTCCACCACCCGCAGGAAGTCGGCCCCCTGGCGATCCATCTTGTTGACGAACGCCAGCCTCGGCACGGAGTACTTGTTGGCCTGCCGCCATACGGTCTCCGACTGGGGCTGCACCCCGCCCACCGCGCAGAACACGGCGCAGGCGCCATCCAGCACGCGCAGCGAACGCTCCACCTCGATGGTGAAATCCACGTGCCCCGGTGTGTCGATGATGTTGATGCGGTGCTCCGGATACTGCCGGTCCATACCGCTCCAGAAACAGGTGGTGGCGGCGGAGGTTATGGTGATCCCGCGCTCCTGCTCCTGCTCCATCCAGTCCATGGTGGCGGCGCCGTCGTGCACCTCCCCTATCTTGTGGGAGATCCCGGTATAGTAGAGAATGCGCTCGGTAGTGGTGGTCTTGCCGGCGTCGATGTGCGCCATGATACCGATGTTGCGGTAGCGCTCGATGGGGGTTTTGCGTGCCACGGTTTAACCTCGTTCCAAATCCCAGACAAATCCTTACCAGCGGTAGTGGGCGAAGGCCTTGTTGGCTTCCGCCATGCGGTGGGTGTCCTCCCGCTTCTTCACCGCGGCACCCCGGCCCTCACAGGCATCCAGTATCTCTCCGGCCAGACGCAGCCCCATGCTCTTCTCGCCCCGCTTGCGGGCCGCCTCGATGAGCCAGCGCATGGCGAGGGTGGAGCTGCGCTCCGGACGCACCTGGATGGGCACCTGATAGTTGGCGCCACCCACCCGGCGCGACTTGACCTCCACCATGGGGCGAATGTTCTCCAAGGCCTTGCCGAACAGCTCCAGGCCGTCGCCCTTGCCCTTCTCGGTGACCCGGTCCAGGGCACCGTATACGATCTTCTCGGCGATGGACTTCTTGCCGTCCAGCATCACCATGTTGATGAAGCGGGCGAGCGTCAGATCGCCGAACTTGGGATCCGGCAGAATCTCGCGCCTGGCAGCAACTCTTCTTCTGGCCATATCTCTATCCGTTCAACTCGTAATCAGGACTTGGGACGCTTGGCGCCATACTTGGAACGGCCCTGGCGGCGCTCGCCGACCCCTGCCGTATCCAGCGAGCCACGCACGGTGTGGTAGCGCACACCGGGCAGATCCTTTACACGGCCACCGCGGATCAGAACCACCGAGTGCTCCTGGAGATTGTGCCCCTCTCCGCCGATATAGGTGGTCACCTCATAGCCGTTGGTGAGCCGCACACGCGCCACCTTGCGCAGCGCCGAATTGGGTTTCTTCGGCGTGGTGGTATAGACGCGGGTACAGACCCCCCGCTTCTGCGGGCACGCCTCCAGGGCGGGCACGTTGCTCTTCTCCCTCTTGCGGACGCGCGGCTTGCGCACCAGCTGATTCGTCGTCGCCATGAAGCCTAACTCCAGACCAAAAATAGACAACAGGCCGGAGGTCCGGCCTGCAAAGAAGGCGAATTGTGAGGGATCCGGGATTGGCTGTCAAGGGTAGTTCTGCATCCAGTTGCCGGTTCCCCGTTGCGAAGGGTGATTCGGTTCGCCGAAGTGCGCGATATGGCCCGGCAGCGTGCGCCAAATGACTGATAGAAATCGGCCGTCGATATAGTAACATTGTTCCTTCAACTGGATGGTTATCGTTGGAGTTGCAACGTGGAGTATTCCCTGCTGGCGGCATTCGGGATCGGGCTGTTCAGCTCGGCGCACTGCATAGGCATGTGCGGAGGCATCGTGGGCGCGCTCAGTTTCGGCCTGCCGCCCGAGATACGCAACGACCGGCGGCGCCTGCTCCCCTACATCCTACTCTACAACCTGGGCCGCATTCTAAGCTATACGCTGGCCGGTGCGCTGCTCGCCGGAGCGGGCAGCGAGCTGCTGTACCGGATCAGCCCGCAGTACGGCTATCTGGTTCTGCAGTGGTTCGCCGCCCTGGTGATGATCGCCATCGGGCTCTATCTGGCGGGCTGGTTTCCGCGCCTGGCGCTCATCGAGTCGCTGGGCCGCCCCCTGTGGCGCTACCTGGAACCGGTGGGCCAGCGCCTGCCGCGGGGTGGTCACCGGCAGCAGGCGCTGCTGTTCGGCATGGTGTGGGGCTGGCTTCCCTGCGGCCTGGTATACGGGGCGCTCGTCTACAGCATGTCCGCCGGCAGTGCGCTCCACGGGGCGCTGTTCATGGCGCTGTTCGGGCTGGGAACCCTGCCCGCGGTGGCGACCGCGGGGATCCTCACCAGCCGTGTCGCCCATCTGGCGCGCATGCCCAGGGCACGCCGCGCCGCCGGGATCTTCATCATCCTGCTGGGAGTGCTGGGGCCGTTCCTGACCCTGACGGGGAGCGGGTCGGACCATCAGCAGCATCTCCACCGGGATCACCCCGCGGCTGCAGATGGATAGTCCCGATCTCGTTGGAGAATCACCGCCGTTCCTGTCGGTGCTGCGCACCGCCAGGCTGGTGGCGGCCTCCGACGTAACCCTGTTCATACAGGGAGAGAGCGGTACGGGCAAGGAGCTGCTCGCCCGCCATGTCCACCAGCAGAGCCCGCGGGCCGGACGCCCGCTGATCAGCGTCAACTGCGCCGCCCTGCCGGAGACCCTGGTGGAGTCGGAGCTGTTCGGGCACCGCAAGGGCTCGTTCACCGGCGCCGATCAGGACTACCCCGGCAGATTCCGCGCCGCGGCCGGCGGCACCCTGTTTCTGGACGAGATAAGCGAGCTGCCCCTGTCGATGCAGGCCAAACTGCTGCGCTTTCTCGAGTCCGGGGAGTGCCAGGGCCTGGGGGAGACCTCGCCGGCAGTGGTGGATGTACGGATCGTCGCGGCCAGCAACCGCAACATCCATGAAATGGTGCAGAAAGGGGAGTTTCGCGCCGACCTCTACTACCGGCTGAACGTGGTTCCGCTACTGCTGCCACCACTGCGGGAGCGCACCGGCGATCTGCCGCTGTTGCTGGAGCATTTCATCAGCCGCCTCTCGCGGCAGCACGGCGTGACGCCGCCGCGCTACGGCAAGCCGATCCTGAAGGTGTTGCAGCGCTACCACTGGCCGGGCAACGTGCGCGAGCTGCGCAACCTGTGCGAGCGCCTGGTGGTGCTGTTCAGCGATCAGGAGCTGGAGCCCGAAAACCTGCCTCCCGAGATCCTGAACCCGGAAGAGACGAAGGGCCAGGGTACCGGGGAGTTCGTCCTGCCCGCGGAAGGGATTAGGCTGGATTCGCTGGAGCGGGAGCTGATCGTACAGGCCCTCTCCCGGACCGGGGGGAACCGCAGCCGCGCCGCCCGCCTGCTGGGACTCACGCGCGACACCTTTCTGTATCGGATGCGCAAGCACGGAATCGAGTAGCCACGTCCCGGGACGACCGGCGGTTGCGGTGAACCGGGAGAAATGGGTGGCAGCTCTTCGTTTGGGTCTTCACCAAATCGTGTGGGTAAAATGGCAAATCATCCTTGACAGGCGGAATGCACGCCGGAAGATGGTCGGCAGAAGGGGATTGGGGACACTTTGGAATAGCCGAAGCACTTGTAGTGGATATCCAGCAGTCTCCGATCAGACAGCCCCCAATCCCCTTCTGGCTACCGAGTATGTGGCGTGCATTCCGCCTGTCAAGGACGAAGCCGCTACGCGGTGATTTGCCATTTTACCCACACGATTCGGTGAAGACCCACAGCATCTATCCCGGAATGCCGGCTTCTATCCGGTAATCTCCCCCTCTTCCCCGTGCCGCGGCCAGGCGCGCAGCACCGCGCTCACCAGCGTGGCCAGGGGTATGGCAAAAAACACCCCCCAGAAACCCCATATCCCGCCGAAGAACAGCACCGCCACGATGATGGCCACCGGATGCAGGTTGACCACCTCCGAAAACAGCAGCGGCACCAGCACGTTGCCGTCCAGGGCCTGCAGTATCGCGTACGCAACCATGAGCCACGCGAACCGGGAGTCCAGTCCCCACTGGAAATAGGCCACCACGGCTATGGGTATGGTCACCACGGCGGCGCCGATATAGGGAACCAGCACCGAGAACCCCACCAGCACCGCCAGCAGCATGGCATACTTGAGCCCCATGAAGGCAAATAGCAGGTAGCTGGCCGCGGCCACGATGAGGATCTCCCAGAACTTGCCGCGCACATAGTTGCCCAGCTGCTGGTCCAGCTCCTCCCACACCTCGGTCAGCAGGGTACGCTCGTGGGGCAGATAGCCCTTGATCCACTCGATGATGTGCTCCTTGTCCTTGAGCAGGAAGAACACCAGCACCGGCACCAGGATCAGATACACCAGCAGCGTGATCCCCCCGGCCAGGGAGGAGAGGGAGATGGAGAGGATATGCTGTCCCATCCCGCCCACCTCGGTGCGGATCATGGTCATGATCTCCTCCACCTGCGCCTCGGATATGAAGGGATAACGGGCAGGAAGCTCCATCAGCGCCTGCTGGCCGCTGGCGATGTAACCGGGCAACTCCTGGAACAGATCCGACATCTGCTGCCACATGACGGGCAGAAGGGCGAAGAACAGCACCGCCAGAAACGCCATGAACAGCACCAGCACCAGAACCACCACCAGCAGGCGCGGAGCTCCCAGACGCTCCAGCTTGCCGATGAGCCCCTCCAGCAGATAGGCGATAACGATACTTGCCAGGAGCGGGGCAAGCATCTCACCCGCCATCACCACCACGGCGAACCCCGCGATCAGCAGCAGGGCCAGGATCACCGCCTGGGGATCGGAGAAGCGCCGGCGCAACCAGTCGCCTATCACCTGTTTCATGATGCAGCCATGGAGATAATCATATTAGCAACCACTTCTAATCGTTGGCGTACAGATTGTAATATGCTATCAATAAGCCTTCAAAATCAGCGGCCTTGTTACCCTGGCTCAGGAGGAGGACCCATCATGAAATCACACCAATCCGTCGCCCTGCCCATTGTAACCCTTGCCTCCCTGTCACTGTTAACCGGAACGGTATCCGCAGCCGGTTTCGCCCTCATCGAGCAGAGCACCAGCAGCATGGGCAGCGCCTATGCCGGCAGCGCTGCCGGCATAGGGGATGCCAGCACCATATATTTCAACCCTGCCGGCATGACGGATCTGGGCGAAGCCGAGGCGGTATTCGGACTGCATATCGTACAGCCCTCCGCAAGATTCTCCGATAACGGCTCCACCGGCCCGGGCGAGGCTCCGCTGGGCAGCGACAATGGGGGAGATGCCGGAGTAACCGGACTCATACCCAACTTCTACTACAGCCGGGAGATTGCTCCGGAGTTCAGGTTTGGCCTGGGTATCAACGCCCCGTTCGGCCTCAGCACCGAGTATGACAAGGGATGGATCGGCCGCTACCACGCCATCGAGTCCCGCATGCAGAGCGTAAACATCAACCCCTCGCTGGCCTGGCAGGCTTCGGAGCAGCTCTCGGTCGGCGCGGGGATCAGCCTCCAGTATCTCTCGGTGGAGTTGACCAATGCCATCGACCAGGCAGCGCTCTGCAGCAAGCTGGCAAGCGACATGGGCGCCCCATTCACCAACTGCGCCGGAATGCCCACCACCAATGACGGATATGCCAACGTAAGCGGAACCAGCTGGGGCTGGGGTGCAAACCTGGGACTACTGTACCGGATCGGCGATGCCACCAGGATCGGGGCGGCGTGGCGCTCCAGTATCAAACATGAACTGGAGGGGGATGCGCAATTCAACAGCATCGATCCCGTGCTGACCGGTACCGGATTCTTCGTGAACACCGATGCCAGCGCCGAGGTGGAGCTGCCCGCCACCCTCTCCGTCAGCGGCTATCACCAGCTGAACTTCCGCTGGGCGCTGCTGGCAGATGTCACCTGGACCCAGTGGAGCAACTTCGACGAGATGCGTATCGAATATGCCAGCGGCAGCCAGGGCCCCACGGTACAGCGGGAGGAGTGGGAGGACAGCATGCGCTACGCGATCGGGATGCACTTCCGCCACAGCGACCAGATGCTGCTGCGCGCCGGTCTGGCCCTGGACCAGACCCCGATCCCCGGCGCCGAGCTGCGCACCCCGCGTATCCCGGGCAACGACCGCACCTGGCTGACGGTGGGGATGAACTACAGCATCTCGCCGCAACTGAGCCTCGACGTGGGGTACGCCCACCTGTTCGTGAAGGATAGCGGAATCGCCAACGACAACGGAGCAGGCGCCACGCTGAAGGGCGACTTCGAATCACGGACCGATATCCTGAGTGGCCAGCTGAACTGGAGATTCTGAGAGCAAGAGGCGCCGTTTCGGGTGGCGCCTCTACCTTCTTCCCTCATACGGAGACTCCAAAATGGGATCATCCTCGCGCGCCGAGATGAGGGCCATCCGGCCCGCTTCCCGATAGCTGATCCGGATCTCCAGATCCGGCGCGGGCAGCACCCCGGCGCCCCGCTCCGGCCACTCGACGAAGCAGGTGGCGCCACCGCCGAAATAGTCACGGATCCCCATGTACTCCAGCTCCTCCGGATCGGCCAGCCGGTAGAGATCGAAATGGAGAATCCTGCGCCCCTCCAGCAGGTAGCTCTCCACCAGGGTGTAGGTAGGACTCTTTACCGCACCCGGGTATCCCAGCTCGCGCAGGAAGCCCCGCACCAGGGTGGTCTTGCCCGCCCCCAGCTC
>WFXP01000078.1 GCA_015490535.1 Gammaproteobacteria bacterium | reverse complement strand
TCTCTCCAGACAAAGTGTGATTCCACAGCGGCTCCGCAGGATTGCCCCCATGGGGAAAGTGGCAAAATATGCAGATCTCGTCCTCGCTGGTCGCCTTGATGCTGCCCGGACCAGTCGCAGACAGATTGTGCTTGGTCTGGGCTATGCCGGCATATGTCTCCATGCTGAGGATCACCAGCAGAGACGCCAAAAGCAAGGTGGTGAAGGTGCCGATCACCTCGCGTCCTGTCATGCCATACCCTCCTCGCAAGCTCCGTACGGATAACCCCGCTACTGAAACAGATACTGACTATGCGCGCTACTGCGCACCATCAGCAGGCCGTATGTGGTAAACATCATCATGGCAAACGGAAACAGGCCGTAGATTACCCGCCCCGGTCTGTTTCGCCAAGCGGGCTTGAGTCGCATGTGAAGAACCAGCGCATACGCCAGCGCGGTGGCCAGCGCCCAGCTCTCTATGGGATCCCACCCCCAAAACCGCCCCCACGACATGCTGGCCCAGTAGGAGCCGGCGGCAATCATCGCGCACCAGAGAAAGAAGCTCCAGGCGAGCAGGCGCCCCTTGAGCGCCTCGGGAACCTGACCCGGCACCAGTATGGCCGCCGCTGCCAGGGTGCCGATCCCCACCGCGACGCTGTTCAGCGTCGCGTGGATCACCAGCCAGTTGGTGCGCAATGCCGGAGTCCACGGAAAACTGCCCTGGTTGTATTGCAGCGCCGCCAGCACTCCGATGGCGGCCAGCGGCAGGGTCAGCAATCCGCCGTCTCTCAGCCGTGGCAGACGCCACTGCGCCACGAGATACGCCACCACCACCGCCAGCGCATCCACGCTGATATTCTCGTACCTGGTTACTATCGGGAGACGGCCAAACTCCCACCAGCGCTGCTGCAGCAGGTAGAGATGCAGGATGCATCCGGCCAGGACCAGCGCCATGGCGAGGCCATCCACCCTTCGCCACCACCCCATCCGCGCCCCCAGCAGCAGCCCCCAGGCTGCTGCATAGATGGCGGCTATGCCGCCGTGGATCAGCGACGCATCCCACATGGCTCAGCCCCTTCTGTCATCGCCCCAGCCCTCCCCGGACAGGCCGGCGGAACACTTCCGCCACCGCTCCTCGAACCTCCAGTCCCATTGCATATTCCATGCCCGCACCCGCCACAGATCCCCCTCCTGCAACACCTCGATACGGCGCGGATAAACCAGCAAATGCAGAAGAAACCCCGCCAGAAGTATGGCAAACCCGGAAAACACCATATATTTGGGATAGTCGGAGGCAAGGTAGAACCCCAGCCAGGGGACCACACCCCGGAAAATGAGCCGGTAGGGCCCCAGATCCGCCTCGGACCCCACCCCCAGCTTGCCGTCAAACACCATGTCGATCCCCCGCTTGACCGTAAGATGGAGCGAATAATCATCTCTCCCCTCGAGGGTCATCCGGTAGAGCAGCGGTGCGTCATCCAGCTCCACCAGGGTATCCCGCTGCACCTTCCAGGAGCCTCCCCAGTTCCACTCATCCAGCGGAACGTTGAAGTGAACATACATCAGCCTCCTGCTGCCGTCGTCCCTGATTCGCTCGAATACGGCGCTGTAGCCACCGGTATTGTTGGGGGAGAGCTCGTAGATCCCCAGTTTCAGCGGATGATTGGTCTCCACCACGCTCCGCTTCACAGCTCCTTCCCCCTCCTGGTAGGAGAAGTGAGCCTGCAGCTCCCGCAACGTCCGGTGCCTGGACAGCTCCAGATACACCCGCTCCAGGCGCAGCCGAACCGCAAGATCCCGGGGCATGACGCCCCCCCGATCCACCGCCAGCTTGTCGGTTCGGCCGTCATACAGCTCCCCTTCACTCAGCTCGAGATGGGCGCCGAAACCGACAGCGCTGCTCCAGAACCCACCGATTACCACGACGGCGATGCCGAAATGAAACAGCGGAAGGGCGAACAGCCCCGCCGCACCCTCGACACGGCTTCCGGCGCCGGGCTCGAAACCCACCCCGGCCGCGAGCCCGGCCATCTGCTCGTGGCTCAACCCGCGGAGCTCATGGGCGGGCCCCGTCCCCTCCCCCCGGTACCACCTGTATCTGCGCCCGATGGAGGACAACGTGCCCGCGATCAGGCTCGCCAGCAGCAGCAGGGAGAGGGCGGTGAACCACCAGGAGCCAAAGACCCTGGAAAACTCCAGCATGTCCAGCCAGGAGGAGACGCCACCCCACTCGGTCTGAAACCCCAGCTCCTGCTGGGGCGAGAGCCGCCCCTTCTGGGGCAGCGTGCCGCCCAGCAAGGACGCCAGGAGCAGGAGACCGATCACCGCGAGGGCGAGGTTGTGGGAGGCCAGCAGCCGCCAGAAGCGTTTCAGCACGGGTTTGGTCCGGAAGGCGGCAAGGTGGTTACCAGCAGAAATAGCCGGTGTGGCAGTCGGAGCGCTTCCAGTTTCCGCTGGGCACGGTCTCAATTTCGGTGATTTTTTCACTGGGAAGACCGTAATCTGTCCAGTGACGCTCGTGGCGCACATAGGGCGCCGGATCTTTCAGGGGACCACGGCCTATCACCAGCAGCGCCCGGCGCTTCATCCCGTGCGGAACCGCCGAATGGCACGCCATGCAGCTGATATTCCCATCGCTGAAGATGCCGAAACCCATATGCATCCGGTGCAGGTTTTTCCAGTCGTTGAAAGGACCAACACCGCAGGGATTACCGTTTTCTCCCCGGCAACCGCTGAATCCGGTGGTTTCCGGGCCCGTAGTGCTGCCGGTGCCGAAGCCATACACCTCCGCCCGGTGACACTTGTAGCACAAAACCGCTCCGGGGTGATCTCCGCTGCCGCTCAGTTCATTCCATTTTCCCGCGAGAATGGGCCATTCGTCACTTCCATGAGGGCCCTTGGGAACGGTTCCGGATGGCCCGGTATAGCCGTCATCGGAATGACACTCGGAGCAGGTCATGGTGCTGCTCGGTGTCATGCCGTTGATCAGGGAGCTGGAGTAGTCATACTCCACCCCCTGTACCGTCATCTTGAAGTCGTTCTTCCCGGCCGCCACTACCGGATGGTAGGAGGCGTTGTTGGGATTGAACTCTATTGCCTGATCGCTCAGCTGGCCGCCGGCCACCATGCCCCATGGGTCCTGTGGAGGATTGGTGCCAAACGCATAGTAGGAGTGGCACTTGAGGCAGAGCTGGTACTGATACTGGATATCATCCACCTCCGTGAAACTGGTCACCTGCCCCCAGTTGCCAGGCCACGACGGCTCCACCCCCCACACCCCCTTCAAAACATTGGAGGCCAGATTGTTGGTGCCCCCCACATCCCCAATATCAGGCGATACCCCCGCCGAAACCGCATGGGGATTGTGACAGTCCGGACACTGCGCGTGACGGTTGCCGCCCAGATTCGCAGGCAGCTCCCGAACCTTGCCATCAATACGCTCCGGGGAGTGCCGCCAGGCATAGGTGGGATCCATCACCGGGTGGGCATACGCCTTGCTCAAAGAGGCCTCGATATCCTTCTTCACCGCCACGTTGCCGTTGTGGCACACCAGACACACCTGCGAAATCCCGTAGTCCTTCCCGTAACTCTTCACCAGCCGTTGATCGCTACCCCCATGAGGCTGGTGACAGCTCTCGCATGCGTTCGCCCTGGGCGTCGAATTGGCATCATTGGCCAGATTGTGACCCGGCACATGCCACGGATTGTCCCCAACCCCGTTCCACTGGTTGAGCGATTCCCGGTGCGGCATGTTGGCCACCGTGGACCAGTACTGCTTGTCGTGACAGGTGCGGCACAGCACAGCTCCGTAACCGCCCTCGGTAAACGGCTTGCGCAGAAACTTGGGATAGACGCTGCTGTGAGGATTGTGGCAGCTGCCACACTGAATCTGACCGTTCTCGTCCAGCTTGATACCGTTCGCCTCCAGAACCGATACCGGCGCCAGTTCGCTGTTGCCCGTATCAAATACTATCGATACCGGATGGTCGTCACTCAGATCCGTGCCCAGAACAAAACTGGAACCCGCTACCACCAAGGTGCTCTCCAGACCCGCAATAACCCCTGCACCCCCACCACCACGGGGCATGTGCTGCACGCTCCCCACCGCCACCGTCCCGTCATGGCATGACAGACACAGCTTGGACCTCCCGGATGGCTGGCCGGGAGCAGCAGCAAACAGCGTACCGCTGGAGTAGGGGGTGTAGGTCTCTCCAGACAAAGTGTGATTCCACAGCGGCTCCGCAGGATTGCCCCCATGGGGAAAGTGGCAAAATATGCAGATCTCGTCCTCGCTGGTCGCCTTGATGCTGCCCGGACCAGTCGCAGACAGATTGTGCTTGGTCTGGGCTATGCCGGC
>WFXP01000077.1 GCA_015490535.1 Gammaproteobacteria bacterium | reverse complement strand
TCTCTCCAGACAAAGTGTGATTCCACAGCGGCTCCGCAGGATTGCCCCCATGGGGAAAGTGGCAAAATATGCAGATCTCGTCCTCGCTGGTCGCCTTGATGCTGCCCGGACCAGTCGCAGACAGATTGTGCTTGGTCTGGGCTATGCCGGCCCAGGCGCTACCGGCGCCACCCGCCACAGCCGCGAGCAACAACAGAAACAGCACCCTACCCGCGCATCTCGTCATGGCTCTCTCTTTACCTTCAGATACTGGAAGATCTGTACCCGCCTGTTATAGGAGTCGGCCACATAGATCCGGTCTTTTTCATCAATGAACACCCCCCCCGGCATCCAGAAAAGCCCGGGAGCCTGGCCGCTGCCTCCAAAGTAGAGCAGCAGTCTGCCGCTCTGGTCGAAAATCTGGATATTGTCGAAGCCGGCATCCGCCACATACAGGTGGCCATCGCTGTCCAGCGCGACCCCCTTGGGGGAGCTGAAACTCCCGGTGGTAACCCCAAGCTTGCCGAAACTTGCCACGGGCTTCCCGTCGGCCCCCAGGATCTGGACACGCCCGTTCAGGCTATCCGTCACATAGATACGGCTCCCGGCATCCACCGCCAGCCAGGTGGGAAAGTTGAACTCGCCGGGAGCCGTCCCGCGCCTGCCAATACTACCCTTCAGCCTGCCGTCGTCGATGCTGAAGATCTTGATGTCGTGCGCCGGAGGATCCGCCACATAGAGCAACCTGCGGCGGGAGTCAACGGCGATGCCGGCGGGGCGCTGCAACTGGCCCGCCTTTCCGTAGATCCGCCCCGGCCTGCCCCGGCTGGTCAGGGAGAAAATGCGCTTCCGGTGCCCGTCGGCCACATACAGGTGATCCCTGTCGTCCAGCGCCACGCTGATGGGGAACTGCAAGGAGGTTTCGTCGATGGTATCGATGGAGCGGTATCTGTTCCTTGCCGGATGGAACAGGTGCACCATCCTTGCGGCCGGGTCCGCCACGTAGATCCTCCCCTTGCCGTCCACCGCCACGGACATGGGTTTGATCATGGCCCGGATATCCGGTCCCCGGAAAAACTCCCAGAGCTTGCGCCAGAACCCCTTCTTGCCTCTCACGTCGTCCGAGGTGGCGATGGAGTTGAGATAGCGGATACGGGGCTCGAGTGGCGGGGGCGGCCACACGAGCTCGCCCGCCGTCACCTCCCCCTTCTTGCCGCGGGCACCGGAATCATCCTCCCCGGAAGCGGGAGGGGAGAGCAGCAGGGCCAGCAACACAGCCGGAACCAACCTGGAGTAAAATGGGCCAATCATACGGTTCAAGCCAGCAAAGGTGGAAACCTAGAAACGCACTCCGAAATTGCGGGTCAGATACAGGGTCAACCAGCTGTCCTGGTAGGCGCCGGCCTCGTAGTCCGCGTCGTGATAGCGGTACTGAACCCGCACCTGCCACTTGGCCAGGGAGTAGTTGAGATTTGCCTCCAGCGTCAACCTGGGGCCGAGGTTCGAGGTCTCTCCGCTCCGCTCCTCGTATCTGGCCAGCGCCGTGGCTCCAAGCCTCCGCCAGGGCCTCATGGAGAGCCGCGCCTGCGAGTACCAGAAGGAGTAGTCCGCGATCCTGCCCCTGCTGCCGCTTCTGGTGTTACCCCCCCCGGCATCCATGGAGAATCTGTGGCGCTCCCAGAGGCGCCGGCTCCATGATATGTTCCCCCGCAGGGTGCTGTTGCTGTTGTCCACACCCGCCGGGCCGCTGCTGCTCTCCTGCCAGTCCCGGTAGTTCAGCGAGGTGCGTACGGTGTTCCCGCCGGGAAGACGGCTGTTTACGGTATAGTTCAAGTTGTGCTCAATACGCTCCCGGTCGGCGCTCTCGTAACGGGAGCCGCTCTGATAGTTGAGACGGTAGCTGAGAGAATCACTGTAGAGGTTTGACCACCTGCCGGAGTAGCCGGCGTTCAGGGAGTGGTTGATGATGGTATCCTCGCCATAGCTGCTGGAGATGGGAACCTCGAAACCCGCATCGTACCCGGCGCGCGCGGAGAGGTGCCCGAAGGTGCGCGCATAGGAGATCCCGCCCTTCGCCCCCCAGGCGGTACGATCATAGGCGGTACTCCTGCCGGTACTCTCGCTGGAGGTGCCGACAAACTGCAGTGCCCCGTTGCTCTTCCAGTAGCGGGCAAACTGGTAGTTCAATCCCGCCGCCAGATTGTAGTTGTTGACCCTGGAGCCGTTGACCCCGTTGAACGACGCACCCAGATTGTAATAGTGGCTGAGCCTGTCGGAAGTGGTCATGTTCAGCCCCAGGTTCAGATTTGCATGGCTGCTGTCGATCTTGTTGACGTTTCCGCTGACGGCCTCGATCAATTTGTCATAGCGATCGTAATATGTAAACCCGGCGTGCAGGTTGACGCGCTCGCTGAACTTGGTATTGTCCCGCACGTACCAGTAGTTCTGGCGGTAATATCTTCCCGCCAGGTCATCCTCACTGTTGTCATACCGGTAGCCGTAATTCACCACCGAAAGCGTCTTGTAGACCTTGCCGAAGGTGCGCTTGCCCTCGATGTTTATGGAGTCCTTGTACTCATCCAGGCGCACGGCATTGGTGTTGTCGGAGCGGGTGCGCCCCCTGTCGTACCCGAATCTCAGCATCCCGAGCAGGCGTGTACCAAACCTCCAGCGGAAACCGTAGTTGCTGTTGATGAACTCGTAGGAGGGACCAACCCTCGGCGAATAGGTATTGGTGTTCTTGTGGGCATACAGAATGAACGGATTACGCTCCCTGAACCAGGTGGTGGTGATGCGGTAGCCAAGCGTCTCTATGTCCGAATCGCCGTTGTAGTAGTCGGTATCCCTGTTACGCAGCGTGATCCCCGCGTCAAACAGGAGCAGACGCGGATCCCAGACAAAGCCGCTGCTCCCCAGCTTCAGCTCCTCCTCCAGGGCCCGGCGGCTGTAACTGGTCACGCCACCGGTGTTGTAGTCGTAGTCCTCGTAGCGCAATCCCAGCCCTCCGGTCAGGGTGAAACCGCGCTGGGTGTAGTCGAACAGGCGCGCTGCGGAAGCCGGGGATGCCCCCAGAAGCAGCAGGGCGAGCAGAACGCCCCCTCCGAGGCATGCGGCTCCCGCCCGAATCTCCCTGATACGTCCCAACCACCTCCCTCGGCTCATTTCACACCATCCCCCCCTCTGCAATGCTGCAGCGCCCCAATAACACGAAAGAAGAGTCACGCTGGCAGTTCCAGATGAGTAATCGATGGTGCAATTTTCATACCGGAAAGAGAATCAGTTGGTCCGTATGTTCAGGGCAACCGGTTGAATTCACGGTGCTACTTGTTATGACATCTCAGGCACAGAGCACTGCCGGTATTACTTACGCGCAGAAAGGTCGGATTGACGCTGTTGTGCGGATCGTGGCACGAAGCGCACTGAACCGTGCCGTTGAACAGCACCACGCCGGTGAGGGTGGTTGGATCGTTCAGGGAGTTATCGACGGCAAACAGCGCGGAGTCGAATATGAAGTTGACCGGATGGTCGTCGGTCAGATCGGTGCCCAGTCGCGCCGCCCCATCCGGGATGGTTCCATCCGCGTTGGTTCCCCCCATGGTCGGATAGCCGTTGGGGTTGGCGTTGGAGGGGTTGTTGAGGGCGTTGATGGCGACCGTTCCGTCATGGCAGGAGAGGCACAGGTTGCTCACCGCCGCAGTGGTTGCATCGGTCCCCCCGAGATCCTGGATGGTGGTGGCACCGTCGAAAGTGGGACTGGTATAGACGCCGTAGTTGCCGGCACTGGAGAGATTGTGGTTCCACAGCGGGATGTTGTCATTCTTTATGGCCCGGTGGGGCGTGTGGCAAAAGACACAGATCTCCGTCTCGTCAGTGGACTTCACCGTCCCGGGGCCTGCTACGGAAAGGTTGTGTTTGGTGGTGGCGATTCCCGCCCTGGCCAAATCCGTCGGGCCAACCGCGCCCATCACCAGGATGACCAGGCCGAAAAACCACCGGCTGGGCTGGTATTTCATCATCACACCCTCCATGATTACTCACGATTGCGCCGTGTTCCCGTCCCCATCAGCGCTGCTCCGCCCCCCCCGAACGGAGTGTACCTGAGCGCTCCGTGGATCCCCCGTCCGGAACCCATACCGGCGCTGCTACAGCACGGAAGCGCCCCCGCGAGCCGGTGCAGCCCGCCGCAACCCGCTTCCGGCTACCTTTTCTTCACCCTCCCCTCCGGCAGGTATTGAAACACCTGGATACGGGCGTTGAGCGAATCGGCGACATAGATCCTGTCCTGCGCGTTGATATACATCCCGGTCGGCAGCCAGAACTGCCCCGGCAGATGACCCATCTGCCCGACAAACAGCATGATGCGCCCCTCCCTGTTGAAAATCTGGAAGTTGCCGAATGCCGCATCCACCACGTAGATGTGCCCTTCGCTGTCCACCGCGATTCCCTTGGGACGCGCCATGTTGCCCATCTTGTCGCCGGCCTCCCCAAACATTCCCAGGAAATCCCCGCCGGAGGAGAACATCTGGACACGAAAATTGCCAAAATCCACCACGTACAGATTGCCCTCCCGATCCACGGCGAGATTTATCGGGAGATTGAACTGCTCCGGGCCGGTCCCCCTCTCACCGAAGGCGTACTGGAACTCCCCATCCAGATTATAAACCAGGATCCGGTGGGTTCCCCGATCCGCCACGTAGATCCGCTGCCGGGCTTCATCCAGTGCCAGACCGGTGGGCCGCTCCAGGTTTTCGCTGGCCCCCAGCGCGTAGAGGGTCTTTCCCTCGGGACTGAATATGAACAGCCGGCTGCGCACCGGATCGGTGACGTAGAGGCGGCCACGGCTGTCCACCCGCACCTCTATGGGGGATCGCAACGCCCCCGCCGCGTCGGTTTCAAACGGGTAGACTTTTCTGGAATCGAAATCGAACACCACGATGGCGGCGCGCTTGGTATCGGCCACATAGATGCGGCGGCCGTCGTCGGTCGCCGTCACCCCGTAGGGCTTCTGGATCCCGAAGCCGCGCGGATCCTCCCCCAGCAGCCTGGCCTTCAGGCTGCTTCTGCCCTTCAGGTCCAGCTGGGTGCTGTAGGAACCAAGGTAGCGGATACGCGGCCGCTCGGGAGGCGGCGGCCAGACCAGATCCACCTTCTCCTCCCGGACGGGGGAGCCTCCGCAGCCGGAGATCCCCGCCACCACCACAAGGATGAGAGAGAGCGTCAGCAGAAGAAAGGCTTGTGCCAGGCGGCTGCGCCTACCGGAATGGCGAGAAGTGAAGCCACGGAATCGACCGGGACATCTCCCGGTCCCTTTCATGCCTGCTTGTGCCATGGAGGTGAAAACTATCATGGCAACGGCCCCATTTCAAGTAAAATCAGGCCTTGGGGCAAGATTTTCGCCCACCAAACACCTTGTTTCCAGAGGGTTTTTCCGCATACTTGACGCTTTCCGGCGCGGGAGATGCGTCCCCCCGGCGGTCCATCCGGCACTCCGCCGATGCCACCCTCCAGGAGATTACTGACGAACGTGATCGATACTCAACATCACCACCTCCGACCCGCCCGTTTCGGTGGTCACACTTCCCTCCAGATCCCCCGCCTGCGGCATCGGGGATGCGCTCTTCGAGATCCGCGCCACCACCTCGACCCTCTCATGGGAGGAGAGGCTGTTGCCAGTCATGCTCATGCTGTCGTCGAGCGTAATCTCGAGGGGCAGCTCCTCCACCTGGTGCCGGACCGCCGCCAGCGGCATTCGCGGGCCCTCTGCCGGACGGGCGAAAACGAATACCACATCCTCGGGGGACACCATGCCCCTCAACTCGGGAGACAGCTCCACGCGCAGCCTTATCGCCACCGCGGAGGAGGCACCCCCGCTTCCGTCTCCGGCGACGCTCCCCCCCAACCGGCGAATGCTCCCCCTTACCATATCTGCCGCCTCGCTGTCGGACGGCAACATGGGCAGCAATCTGTTCCAGATGTCGAGGGCCTTCTCCCTGTCACCACTCTGCATGGCCACCACCCCCAGCAGCCACATCACCCGCGGCGCCTCCGGATTGACCTGGGCAGCACGCTCCAGCAGTTCAGCAGGTCTGCCCCGGAAGCTGCCCCCCTGGCTCAGGGCCAGGGTTTCCGCGTACTGCGCCATGATCTCCGGCACATCGCCCACCAGCTCATATGCCTTGGCATAGGCATCCGCCGCCTCCTGGTGACGCTGCAACATCACCAGGGAGCGGCCCAGCAGGACCCAGCCGTTCACATCACCGGGATTCTCCCGCAGCCTGTCCCGCAGGCGCTGTACCATGCTCTCCATATCCCCCGCCATCTCCCCTGCTCCGCCCCCCGACGGATGCTGCGGCGCCTGGGCGGTCATGGCCGGCTTGTCTATAATCCCGGGCGTCCCCACCTGCAGATAAACAAACACGGCAGAGGCGGGAACCAGCAGGGCCAGTAGCGGCGCCACCCATCTTCCCCCACCCCCGGCTGCGGCTCTGCGGGAGTTGGTGCCGGTATTCTGCAGCAGATCCCGCTGCAACTCGTTTCTGGCCTGCTCGTACCGCTCCTCGGTCAAAACCCCGCCGGCCAGCTCGGCATCCAGCTCCTTCATCCGGTCCTCGAAGATTGCCACGTTCAGCTGATCCTGCTCCACCACCGCCTTCCGGACCCTCCCCCTCCATATGGGCCATACGAGCAGCAGCGACGCAATGATGGACATGGCCGCCACCCCCAACCAGAATATCGTCATTCTCCGCTCCTCTCGCTGTCCGGCCTCTTCTCCCGGCGCTCCCCTTCCAGGAGCCCCTCAAGCCGTCTCCGCTCCTCCCGGCTCAGCTCCCCCCCCTCCAGCACATCCTGGTTGCGGCGCCTCACAAACATCACCAGCGCCACCGCCCCCAGTACAAACAGAATGGCAGGACCGGCCCAGAGCATATAGGTGGTCGGTTTTACCGGAGGGCGGTAGAGCACGAAATCGCCGTACCGGGCCACCATGAAATCGATGATCTCGGCGTCGCCTTTGCCATCCTGGATCATCGCATAGATCTCGTTTTTCAGATCCAGCGCCAGATCGGCGTCGGAATCGGCAAGGTTCTGGTTCTGGCAGACCAGGCAGCGCAGCTCGGCGATGAGCCTCTTGAACTGCTCCTCTTGCTGCGGCGTATCGAAGGTATAGGTGTTGATGGCAGCCAACGATGCGGTGCCCCACAGCAACAGCAACGAAAATAACGGAACCAGTGCTCTCATCCTTCCTCCGCCCGAATCCTCTCGATGAGCGGCAGGATGGTCTCCCGCCATGCCTCCTCGGTTATCGGTCCAATCTGCTTGTAGCGTATGACCCCCTTGCTGTCCACCACAAAGGTTTCGGGAACGCCATACACCCCCCAGTCGATACCCACTCTCCCCTTCTCGTCAAAGGCGCTGGCGGTGTAGGGATCCCCCAGCCGTTTCAGCCAGTTGAGGGCATCGGGACGCTTGTCCTTGTAGTTCAGCCCGTAAATGGGCACCACACCCTCACGGGCCAGCTCCACCAGCAGCGGGTGCTCCTGAAGGCAGGCGGCGCACCAGCTGGCCCAGACATTGAACAGGCTCACCTTGTGCTTTTTCAGATCCTCGGTACCCACCGTGCGGCTCTCGTCATGGAGATCGGGGAGGGAGAACGCCGGAGCGGGTTTGTCAATCAGGGGAGACGGGACCTCGCGGGGATCCAGCCCCAGGCCCACCATGAACAGCCCCACCAGCAGCAGAAAAACCAGCAGGGGAATGAGATAGCGCGTTTTCACCTCGTCAGGACTCCTGTGTCACAAGCTTGGCACCTACCCCCTTCTCCGCCTTGCGCCTCGCCATCAGCCGGTAGCGGCGATCGGATGCCGCCAGAATACCCCCCAGCGCCATGAACAGGCTGCCCAGCCAGATCCAGCGGACGTAGGGCTTGTAGTAGATGCGTACCGCCCAGCCTCCATCACCCAGGGGCTCACCCAGCGCCACGTAGAGATCCCTGAACAGCCCCGGATCGATCCCCGCCTCGGTCATGGGCATCTGCTGAACGGTATAAATGCGCTTCTGGGTATGCAAGGTGTCCACGGGCCTGCCGTCGCGGGAGACGCTGATCACCCCCTCCGTGGCCGTATAGTTGGGACCATGGTTGCTCTGCACCCCTTCGAAACGGAACAGGTAGCCCCCCAGCTCCAGCTCGTCCCCCGGAGCCATGCGCAGATCCTTCTCCAGACTGTAGTAGCTGGAGTAGGTGATACCGATGGCGGTTATCGCCACCCCCAGATGGGCCAGAGCCATCCCGTAGAAACCGAGGGGCTGGCCCAGCATCCCCTTCCAGCGACTCGCCTTGTGGCGGCCGCGGTGGAACCAGTCAAGCAGCACGGTGAACAGCAACCACAGGGAGAGCGCGGTCCCCAGTATCACCATCGGTTCCAGGCTGTCGAACAGCAGCCAGGGAATCAGCGCCCCCAGAACCAGGCTCCCCAGCAGGGCGCCCCGCAGCAGCCTCACCAGACGGGGAAACTCATCCTGCTTCCAGCGGCTCAGCGGCCCTATACCCAGCGCGATAATCAGCGGAATCATCAGGGGGATGAACACCGCGTTGAAGTAGGGAGGACCCACCGAGATCTTGCCCAGGTCCAGGGCATCCAGGATCAGCGGATAGATGGTTCCCAGCAGAATGGTGGCGGTAGCCACCACCAGCAGCACGTTGTTGCCAAGCAGAAAGGTCTCCCGCGACAGCAGGGCGAAGTTGCCCGCGCTCTTCACCTGCGGCGCCCGCCAGGCATAGATGGCCAGGGACACGCCCACCACGATGGCGAGCAGCATCAGCACAAACACTCCTCTGGTGGGATCGCTGGCGAAGGCATGCACCGAGGTCAACACGCCGGAGCGGACCAGGAAGGTCCCCAGCAGACAAAGCGAAAAGGCGAATATGGCCAGCAGCACCGTCCAGCTCTTGAAGGTGCTGCGTTTTTCCGACACCGCCAGGGAGTGCATCAGCGCGGTCCCGGTCAGCCATGGGAGGAAGGAGGCGTTCTCCACCGGATCCCAGAACCACCAGCCGCCCCAGCCCAGCTCGTAGTAGGCCCACCAGCTCCCCAGCGAGATCCCCAGGGTGAGAAACACCCAGGCGACTATGGTCCATGGCCGTGACCAGCGGGCCCACGCCGCATCCAGCTTGCCCCCCAGCAGCGCGGCGATGGCAAAGGCGAATGCCACCGAGAACCCCACGTAACCCATATACAGCATGGGGGGGTGCAGGATCAGCCCGATATCCTGCAGCAGCGGGTTGAGATCACGGCCATCCGCCGGGGCCGGGTAGTAGCGATCGAACGGATTGGAGGTGAATATGACGAACGCCAGAAAACCGACGCTCACCAGCCCCATCACCGCCAGGACCCGCGCCACCATCTCGGGCGGCAGACGCTTGCTGAACAGCGCCACGGCGGCCGACCAGGCCCCCATCAGCATCACCCAGAGCAGCAGGGAGCCCTCGTGCCCTCCCCAGACGGCGGAGATCCGGTAGCCCAGCGGCAGGGCGCTGTTGGAGTTGTTGGCCACGTAGGCTACCGAGAAGTCATTGATGACAAAGGCGTGGGTAAGAATTCCGAACGATACCACCAGGAACAGGAACTGTGTCCAGGCCGCCGTCCGGCCAAACGCGATCCACCCCGGCATGCCGCGCGCGGCCCCCACCAGGGGGATGATACCCTGCGCCAGGGCGATGCTCATGGCCAGGATGAGGGCAAAATTACCTAGTTCTGGAAGCATGCGGTCATTCCTTGTCGGTATCGGTCACGCCAATCTTCTTGGCGGTATCCAGTGCGTCCGCCACCTCCGGCGGCATGTAGTTCTCGTCGTGCTTGGCCAGCACCTCGCTGGCCAGGATGGTGCCGTCCGGCAACAGCCTCCCCTGCACCACGATACCCTGCTCCTCGCGGAACAGATCGGGCAGGATACCGGTATAGCTGACGGTCACCTCGTTGACTCCGTCGTTGAGCCGGAACGTGACGGCGAGGCTCTCCGGATCCCGCTGCACGCTTCCCACCGACACCAGCCCCCCGGCCCGGAAGGTGTGATCCCGCGGCGCCTCGCCGTTGACGATCATGGTGGGGCTGTAGAACAGATTGATGTTCTCTCTCAGGGCGGTCAGGGCCAGCGCCACGGAAACCGCCACGAACAGGACTATGACAACGGCCAGGATCAAACGGTTCTTCTGTTTCGCTCTCATCGTTCACCTCGCTCCAGGCGGCGCGCTATATCCCGCAGCAGGCGGCGCTCCCGCACCCCCGGCTGTATCCAGTTGAGCAGCATGAAGACCGCCACCAGGGCATAGGATGTCCAGACATAGAAGGCGTAACCGCCCATATGAAAAAATTCACTCACCGCTCCTCCCTCCCACCAGTTCGCGGACCCAGAGCTTCCTCTGCTCCCACTCCAGCAGCTCGCAGCGCGCCCTGCGCAAAACGTTGCTCAGATAGTAGAACTTGAAGGCGAACGCCATCAACAGCAGCGGAATAAGCATGCTGATGTGAATCGACGGCTTGTCCAGCTTGGTGACAGTGGGACCCTGATGCAGGGTGTTCCACCACTCCACCGAGTAGTGGATGATGGGAATGTTGACTACCCCCACCAGCGCCAGAATCGCCGTTGCGCGCGCCGCCGCCTCCCGCTCCTCGATGGCCGACCGCAGCGCCATGTAACCCAGATAGAGAAACAGCAGGATCAACTCCGAGGTGAGCCGCGCGTCCCAGACCCAGTAGGTGCCCCACATGGGCTTGCCCCACAGCATCCCGGTCACCAGGGCGAGCGCGGTGAACATCGCTCCCACCGGGGCACTGGCATTGGCCATCGCGGTGGAGGCCTTGATCTTCCAGATCATGCCCACCGCCGCGGAGCCCGCCATCACCACATACACGAACATGGACATCCAGGCCGCGGGCACATGGACATACATGATGCGCGCGCTGTCCCCCTGCTGGTAGTCCGGCGGTGAATCTATCAGCCCGTAGTAGAGCCCCGCCACCATCAGAGACAGCGCAATCCAGCCAAACCAGTTGGAGGCGCTCCCGGCAAACCGATAGAAGTTCTTCGGCGAGGAGAGCCTGTGCAGCCAGTTGGGAATGATCGACACCGTAGCAGCTCCTTTCAATTCAAACTAATACGCAAGGCCGCGGCCGTAGCCAGCGGTGCCAGCGCCAGCCCCAGCGCCAGCAGGGAGCCGAGAAACGCCAGCTGGCCGGTAATGTCCAGGCCCGCCGCCGCACTCCCCACCGCGTTGGCCGCAAAGATCAGCACCGGTATATACAGTGGCAGGATCAGCAG
>WFXP01000076.1 GCA_015490535.1 Gammaproteobacteria bacterium | reverse complement strand
GAGATCGGCTTTACCCAGATCTCCACCAGCTCCGGCACCAGCCCGCTCATCAAGCTGATTGGAAGGGGCGACACCACGGTGATCGACGCCTATCTCTCCCCGGTGCTGCGCCGCTACGTGGAGCGGGTGGCCGCTGAGCTGCCGGGAACCCGGCTGCTGTTCATGCAGTCCAGCGGCGGTCTCACGCGGGCCGGTTTCTTCCGCGGGAAGGACGCCATCCTGTCCGGCCCGGCGGGGGGCGTGGTGGGCATGGTGGAGACCGCGCGGGCGGCCGGGTTCGAGCGGCTGATCGGCTTCGACATGGGCGGCACCTCCACCGACGTGTGCCACTACCGGGGCGGCTACGAGCGCACCCTGGAGAGCTGCATCGGCGGCGCCAGGATCCGCGCGCCGATGATGCAGATCCACACCATCGCCGCCGGGGGCGGCTCCATCGTGACCTTCGACGGTGCGCGGCTGCGGGTGGGCCCGGACTCGGCGGGGGCCGATCCCGGCCCCGCCGCCTACCGCAAGGGCGGCCCGCTCACCATCACCGACTGCAACGTGATGCTGGGCAGGCTGCAGCCGGCGCTGTTTCCCAACATCTTCGGCCCCCAGGCTGACGAGCCGCTGGATGATGTGGTGGTGCGCGAGCGGTTCTCCGCCCTCGCAGAAAGGATCTCCGCCGCCACCGGCAGGCCGCGCACCCCCGAGGAGGTCGCCGAGGGGTGTCTGGCCATCGCGGTGGAGAGCATGGCCAACGCCATCAAGAAGATCTCGGTGCAGCGCGGCTACGATGTGTCGGAGTACACCCTGTGCTGCTTCGGCGGCGCGGCGGGCCAGCACGCCTGTCTGGTGGCCGACGCCCTGGGGATGAAGCAGGTGTTCCTGCACCCCTACGCCGGGGTGCTGTCGGCCTACGGCATGGGGCTGGCGGACATCCGCAGGATCCTCGACGTGACCATCGAAAGGGAGCTGAACGAAGCATCCCTGCAGGAGGTGCGCGAGCAGGCCGCCGCGCTCTCCCGCGAGGCCGAGCGGCAGATCCGGGAGCAGGGGCTGGACTCCGGCTCCCTCACCACGCGGCAGAGGGTGGCGTGCCGCTACGCCGGCTCCGACAGCACCCTGACCGTACCGCTGGGCGACGCCGCCGCCATCCGCCGTGAGTTCGAGCGGCTCCACCGGCAGCACTACGGTTTCGTCCCGCGCCAGAAGCCGCTGATCGTGGCGAGCCTGGAGGTGGAGGCCATCGCCCCCGGCGATCGCCCCGGGCGGCCCGCCGGCACGGCGCCGGACAGCGCCGGCAAGCCCCTCTATTTCGTTACCGTGATGGGCGGGCGCAGGCAGGCGACCCCCTTCTACCGCCGCGAGAGCCTGGCCCCGAAGCAGCGCATCCGGGGGCCCGCGGTCATCGTGGAGCAGACCGGGACCGTCGTGATCGAGCCGGGCTGGCAGGCGGAGCTGTCCGGGCAGGGGGATCTGCTGCTGCGCCGCTACCAGGCCCGGCGCAACGGGCGGGAGGTGGTGGCGACCCGGGTGGATCCGGTACTGCTCGAGATCTTCAACAACCTGTTCATGTCCATCGCGGAGCAGATGGGCACGGTGCTGGAGCAGACCGCGGTGTCGGTCAACATCAAGGAGCGGCTGGACTTCTCCTGCGCCCTGTTCGACCCGGAGGGGAACCTGGTGGCCAACGCCCCCCACATGCCGGTCCACCTGGGCAGCATGAGCGAGAGCGTCAAGGCGGTGATTCGCCACAACCGCGGCGGCATGCAGCCGGGGGACGCCTTCATGCTCAACGCCCCCTACAACGGCGGAACCCACCTGCCCGACATCACCGTGATCAAGCCGGTGTTCGACCCGGGCGGGAGGGAGACCATCTTCTACGTGGCCACCCGCGGCCACCACGCCGACATCGGCGGCACCACCCCCGGCTCCATCCCCTCCGGCAGCCGCAGCGTCGCGGAGGAGGGGGTCCTGATCGACAACTTCAGGCTGGTAAGCGAAGGGGAGTTCCGGGAGCAGGCGGTGCGGGAGCTGCTCTCCGGCGGCCCCTGGCCGGCGCGCAACATCGACGGCAACATCGCCGATCTGCAGGCCCAGCTGGCGGCGTGCGAACGGGGGATCGCGGAGCTGAACCGGGTGGTCTCCAGCTACGGCCTGGCGGGGGTGCAGGCCTACATGAGGCATGTGCAGGACAACGCGGAGGAGTCGGTGCGGCGCGTCATCCAGCGGCTGCGCGACGGCTCCTTCCGCTGCGAGATGGACGACGGCAGCGGGATCCGGGTCACCATCCGTGTCGATCGGCGAAAGCGCAGCGCCGTGATCGACTTCGACGGCACCTCCCCCCAGCACCCCGGCAATTTCAACGCCCCGCTGGCCATCACCCGCGCGGCGGTGCTGTATGTGTTCCGCTGCCTGGTGCAGGACAACATCCCGCTCAACGAGGGGTGCCTGAAGCCGCTCGAGATCCGCGTCCCGGAGGGGAGCATGCTCAACCCCAGACACCCCGCCGCGGTGGTGGCCGGCAACGTGGAGACCTCCCAGTGCATCGTCGACACCCTGTTCGGCGCGCTGGGGGTGATGGCGGCCGCCCAGGGCACCATGAACAACATCACCTGGGGCAACGCGGAGTACCAGTACTACGAAACCCTGTGTGGCGGGGCCGGCGCCACCCCCGACAGGGACGGCGCCAGCGCGGTGCACACCCACATGACCAACTCCCGCCTGACCGATCCCGAAATACTGGAGCAGCGCTTTCCCGTTCTGCTGGAGGAGTTCTCCATCCGCGCCGGTTCGGGCGGCGCGGGCAGGCGGCGTGGTGGAGACGGGGTGATACGCCGCACCCGTTTTCTGCAACCCATGAGCGTCAGCATCCTCTCCGGCCGCCGGCGGGTGCCGCCCTACGGCATGGGCGGGGGGCAGCCGGGGCAGTGTGGCGAGAACCTGCTGATCCGCCGCGACGGCGAACGGCAGACGTTGGGTTCAAGCGCGGAGATCAGCGTACAGGCGGGCGACTGCCTCGAGATCCGGACCCCCGGGGGCGGCGGTTTCGGGAAAAACCCTTGAGCCAGCAGGTTGGTCGAAGCGGAATCCTTGTTAATATAGAAAAACGGTCGCTGCCGGCTGCCGGGCCGGGGAACCAGGGAATCGATACCTGACCATGGGACAGATCATCGCGGTAACCAACCAGAAAGGGGGGGTGGGAAAGACCACCACCAGCGTGAACCTGGCCGCCTCCCTGGCCGCCACCAGGCGCAAGGTGCTGCTGGTGGATACCGATCCGCAGGGCAACGCCACCATGGGCAGCGGCATCGACAAGAATCGGCTGGAGAGCTCCATCTATGACGTTCTGATGGGAGAGCTGCCGGCGGGCGAAGTGATCACCGTATCCGAGGAGGGAGACTACGACCTGCTCCCCAGCAACGGCGACCTGACCGCCGCGGAGGTACAGCTGCTGGAGACGGAGCAGCGCGAGCGGGCGCTGCAACGCGCCCTGCAGGAGGTCCGGGAGGAGTATGACTACGTAATCATCGACTGCCCTCCCTCCCTGAACATGCTCACCGTGAACGCCCTGGCGGTGGCCGACGGCGTCCTGATCCCCACCCAGTGCGAATACTACGCCCTGGAGGGGCTCTCCGCCCTGCTGCAGACGGTGGAGCAGATCCGCAACTCCCTCAATCCGCGGCTCAGGATCGCGGGGCTGCTGCGCACCATGTTTGATCCGCGCAACCGGCTCTCCCTGGATGTATCCGCCCAGCTCACCGAGCACTTCGGAGAGATGGTTTATCGCACCGTGATACCGCGCAACGTGCGGCTCGCCGAGGCCCCCAGCTTCGGACTGCCAGCCCTGATCTACGACAAGTTCTCGCGCGGGGCACAGGCCTATCTCGCGCTGGCCGGGGAGATCCTGCGCAAGGAGAAAGAGAGCGCCGAACGGGAACAGAAGGTACAATGCGATACATGATTCGACCAGCAGGAACGAGCAGATATGGCAGCTAGAAAGAGAGGTCTGGGGCGTGGCCTGGACGCCCTCCTGGGAGGGGCGGCAACCACGGCGGCAAACCCGCCGCAGTCCGAGCCCGACGGCCAGCAGGAGCGGGATGGAGAGCTGCGTACCCTGCCCGTGGATCTGCTGCAACGCGGCCGCTACCAACCGCGCACCGGCATGGACAACGAGGCGCTCGAGGAGCTGGCCAGCTCCATCCGCGCCCAGGGGGTGGTGCAGCCCATCGTGGTGCGCGAGCTGGAGGGGGGCGGGCGCTACGAAATCATCGCCGGAGAGCGCCGCTGGCGCGCCGCGCAGCTGGCCGGCCTGCACGAAATCCCGGCGGTGATCCGTCAGGTGGAGGATCAGGCCGCCATTGCCATGGCCCTGATCGAGAACATCCAGCGCGAGGAGCTGAATCCCATGGAGGAGGCCCAGGCGCTGCAGCGGCTCATCGAGGAGTTCACCCTCACCCACCAGGAGGCGGCCGACGCGGTGGGGCGTTCGCGTGCGGCGGTGAGCAACCTGCTGCGCCTGCTGACCCTCAACAGCGATGTGAAACAGCTGCTGGAGAACGGCGATCTGGAGATGGGGCACGCGCGCGCCCTGCTGGGGCTGAGTGGCGAGCAGCAGAGCGAGGCGGCGCGTATCGTGGAGAGCAGGGGGCTGTCGGTGCGCGAGACCGAGCAGCTGGTGCGGCGCATCGCCGCCGGCCCCAGGCCCCAGGGAAAGAGGCCGGCACCGGATCCGGACACCCGGCGCCTGCAGGAGGAGCTGGCGGAGAAACTGGGGGCGCCGGTGCGGCTGCAGCACACCAGCCGCGGCAAGGGGAAGCTGGTGATCCACTACAACAGCCTGGACGAACTGGACGGGATCCTGTCCCACATCAAATAGGGGCTCTTCCCCGAATAGTGTGGGTGAAATGGCAAATCATCCTTGACAGGCAGAATGCACGCCGGAAGATGGTCGGCAGAAGGGGATTGGGGAGACTTCGGGATAGCCGCACCAGTTGCGATTTGCGCAGGTGGTGGATATCCGATAGTCCCCAACCAGACAGCCCCAATCCCCTTCTGGTTGCCGAGTATGTGGCGTGCATTCTGCCTGTCAAGGACGGAGCCGCTCCGCGGTGATTTGCCATTTCACCCACACGATTCGGCGAAGATCCCAAAACAGGGAGACAGCACCCTCCCGCCGCCCTGCTACAGGGAGCGCGCCATGCGCCGCCCCTTCTCCTCGTCCACGAACAGCAGCAACAGCAGGCCGAGGGCGAACAGCAGCGCCACCGCCAGGATGGAGAGCCGCGGCGAGCCGCTGAGCACCCCTACCCAGCCCATCAGCAGCGGCCCGAAGATGGCCGCAAACCGGCCCAGCATGTTGTAGAAACCGAAGAACTCCCCCGCCTTGTCCGCCGGGATGATGCGCGCATAGAACGAGCGGCTCAACGACTGGATCCCGCCCTGCACCAGACCGATCACCACCGCCAGCGCGTAGAACTCCCAGGCGCTCTCCATGCGGCTGGCCCAGATCACCACCCCGAAATAGACCCCGATGGCGACATAGATCCCCCGTTTGGCCCCGATCCGCTCTCCCAGCAGGCCGAACAGCAGCGCCGCGGGAAAGCCGACGAACTGGGTCAGCAGCAGCGCCAGCATCAGATCGCTGCTGTCGAATCCCAGCGCCATGCCGTAGTCCACCGCCATCTTGATGATGGTGTCCACCCCGTCGATGTAGAGCCAGTAGCTGAGCAGAAACAGCGCCACCACCCGCAGGCGGCGCAGCTCCGCCAGGGTTCCGGCCAGCTGGCGCAGCGCCGCCCGGCCGCTCTGCAGCAGGCCGATCCCGGCGCGGGGCGATACCCGCTCGCGGACCAGCAGGAACAGGGGGATGGAGAACAGCGCCCACCAGCCGGCGGTCAGCAGAAACGACCAGCGCACCGCGCCGGCGGCATCGGGCAGGCCGAACCAGTGGGGATGGAGGGTCAGCCCCACGCAGAAGGCGAACAGCAGACCGCCCCCCAGATAGCCGCAGGCGTACCCCAGGCCGGAGACGAAATCCAGGCGCCGCCCGGCGGACACATCCACCAGCAGCGCATCGTAGAACACAATCCCGGCGGAGAAACCGATGGTGGCCAGCACATACAGCCCCAGGGCGCTTCGCCACTCCCCCTCGCCGACCAGGAACAGCGCGGCGGTGGCGAGCACCCCGAGCAGGGTGAACAGCAGCAGGAGCCGCTTCTTGCCGCCCCCCTGGTCGGCGAAACTGCCCAGCAGGGGGGCCAGGATCACCACCACCAGGCTGGCCGCCGAGTTGGCCGCTCCCAGGTGGAAGGTGCTCTGGACGGCGCTGCTGCCGCTGCTCCAGTACTGTTTGAAGAACACCGGGAAGAACCCGGCCATGATGGTCACCGCAAATGCGGAGTTGGCCCAGTCGTAGAGCGCCCAGGCGAAGATCTGGCGGCGCTCGGGACGGCTCACCGCCTCTTCCCGGCACGCCCGGGGATGCCGAACAGCTCCCTGGCGCTGGCGCTGGTGCGCTGCGCGATCAGCGCGGGATCCTCGTCACGCAGGCGCGCCACGGCATCCAGGATCTCCACCAGATAGTCCGGCCGGTTGCGCTCCCCGCGATGGGACTCGGGAGGCATGTCGGGAGCGTCGGTCTCCAGCAGCAGCGCCTCCAGCGGCAGCTCCCGTACCAGGCGGTGCAGGCGGCGCGCCGCGGGACGGGTCACCGCCCCCCCGAAGCCGAACCGGAAGCCGAGCTCCAGATAGCGCCGCGCCTGCTGCAGGGAGCCGTTGAAGGCGTGCACCACCCCCCCGGGGATGCGGTGGCGGCGCAGGTGCTCCAGCACTTCGTCATGGGCCTTGCGCACGTGCAGGATGAGCGGCAGGCCGGCGCGCGCGGCGATCTCCAGCTGCGCATCGAACAGGGCCAGCTGCCGCTCCCGCGACTGCCGTCCGCAGTGGTAGTCCAGACCGATCTCGCCGATGGCGACCGGGTGGTGCTCCCGGACCGCCTCCTCCAGCAGGGAGAGGTGGGACTCCTCGAGGCGCTCCACGAACATGGGATGCAGCCCCAGCGCCGCATGCAGCATCCCGTCGTGGACGGCGCAGAGCGCCAGCAGGCCGCTCCAGCCGCTCTGCTCGATGGCGGGCACCACGATATGGTTTATCCCAATATTGCGGCAACGGTTGAGGATCTCCTCCCGATCGACATCAAACCGGGGCAGATCCAGGTGGCAGTGGGTATCGAACAGCTCCATGAGAGCGTGCCAGGCGGCTCGAACAGGGGACTCCTAAGTACTCCGTCAAGGAAACAAATCAGGATTCAGCTGGAGGGATGCTGAAATGTCCAATCCTGATTGGGTCTTCCTCAAATCGTGTGGGTAAGATGGTAAATCATCCTTGACAGGCAGAATGCACGCCGGAAGATGGTCGGCAGAAGGGGATTGGGGAGACTCTGGGATAGCCGGACCAGCTGCAATTGGCGCAGCTGGTGGATATCCGCCACTCCCCAGCCCAGCCAGCCCCAATCCCCTTCTGGCTACCGAGTATGTGGCGTGCATTCTGCCTGTCAAGGATGATTTACCATCTTACCCACACGATTCGAGGAAGACCTTCCTGTATATATTACCTTGAAAGAGTACCAGGCACGATCCGGAGCCCTGGCTGGCCCCTGGACGGTCAGGGATCTCCAGGCAGGGAGTGATAGTCCACCCCTTCCCGGCCGGCGGCAATCGCCCTCCGGGAGTGGCGGCCGAGATCCAGCAGGTACAGCAGCAGACCGGCCGGTTGCAGCGCCCAGCAGAGCGCCCGGCCGGCGCGGCCGCGCAGCTCCCGCGCCTGTTGCATCGCCCCCCGGCCGGCGTGCCGGGAGTAGCGGATATACTGCACCGCCGCTCTGCACAGGGCGATGGGAGCGGTGGCGAACCAGTCCATGTTGTTGTCCAGAATGGCCTGGTGCCCGAGCAGCTTGCCGAGGGCGTTGTGGCCGGGGGGCACGGCGGTCAGCTGGGCGGCGTCGCCGGTGTCGTCCTGGTAGTAGATGCGCAGCACCTCGTTTGCGAACAGGGTCCGGTAGCGCCGGGCGATACGGTGCCACACCACGTGGGGCATCACATGGTGCTCCACGCTGGGAAACGGATGCTCCCTCAGGATATCGGTGCGGACGAAACCCCATTTCTCCCCCTTGACCTTGTAGCGGTACTCCAGCTCCAGGGCGTCCGACTCTATGCGATCCCGGGGGAAAGGGGTTCCGGCCAGGTTGCCATACTGATCCTCGCACAGCACGGTCACGCCGGCAAAACGCTCCCGCTTCTGTTCAGGTATTTCGTGCCACAGGGCGTGAAACCGCTCCAGCGCCTGGGGCAGGCAGCGATCGTCCGAATCCAGCATAACAAACAGCTCCCCGCGCGCCGCCGCCACCCCTTCATTGATGGCGTTCTGGTAGCCGGTGTTGTCACGCCAGGAGAGGTAGCGTATGGGAAACGAGGTCTCTCTCGCCCAGCGGGCGACCAGATCTGCTGTATGGTCCTTGGAGCCGTTATCAAAGATGAGCCACTCGAAGTTGCGGAAGGTTTGCATCTGCAGGCTTTCCCGGACCCGGTGCAGGGTGTGGGCACGATTGTAGGTGCAGGTAAAGACCGTGAAGAGGTAGTTGGTACTCATATGGCCGGGATCGGGTTGGGTATGACAGGAGCCTTGTCCCCAGTAGGTATGTGCCGAGAACATGTTCTATGGCATCCCTGCTGCTCCACACAGTGGATAGATCGGCAGCGCTAACGAAATACTTGAGGATGGGTGCGCGGAAAGTCAGGATAATGGTGGCGAAATGCCTGGGGGAGTTCAGGTGTCCCCGGAGGCGAATGCTCCAGTGGCGTTTTTGGCTCCTTACTTACACAGCAGGTGTCCGGGCGGTCAGCCCAAGGCGCGGTGGCGCCCCTGTGGCAACTGTACCCAGCCGGTTCGAGAAAGAGCCGCCGGTTAGGATAAATGCCCCCCGGCCCTGCGGGGTAGATTTACTAAAGCCTGCCGGATCAACAGCAGGAGCGGCCACAGTATCGTCTCCAAGAGATGCACCGCTCCTCCTCCTCCTCCATCTTCGTACCCCGGGGGATTCGGCGCCTTGGGCGGCTCTGTTTCTGCTGGTCCGGACACCTCGCTGTCTCGGGAAGGAAGGTCGGATATGGCAACCGGGCTCCAGGCAGGGGCACGACCGTCGCTGGTTAGTTGGCGCAAGTCGGAGCCGTCGCTTTCTATGGTCCATAGCTCACATGGGCACTGTATCTCCTCTCCCCGGCGAACCCGATTGACACTGTCTTTCAAGGACCGGCCCCGTTCAAATACGATGGTCCTGCCGTCAGGAGCGACCGCCACTCTGCCGATCACCTCATTCGGCAAACTTACAATCGTGGTCAGTTTCCGGTCAGCGAAGGTGTAGCGATAGAGGGTGCCCGTCGGCGGGGTTCGGGTACCGGCGTAGCGATCCAGCCTTGCGACAATAATTCCGCTTCCATCCGGCAGCCAGACAAGGTCCAGGACCGAACAGCGATACGGGCATGAACCCAGATCCAGGCTCTTTTGGCTGGTGGCGTCTGTTATGGTGGTGTGAACAATGTTGTCTCCAAGTATGTTCTGCTCCAAGAAAAGCAGCTCATCGCCCCGAGCCGCTGTTGGGGCCAGTACCGCACGATATAGCGAGCCCCGCCCCACATAGCGGTTCATGTCCAACAGGCGTGCTCCGTTGGAGTTGATATCGGCATTTTCACTGGTGAGCCAGATGTTATGGGGGGGATCGATTGCCCCGGCTTCCCTCATCAGATATAAAATGCGCCCGCCATCATGGGACCAGCTGGCGCTGAAGGCGTAGGGACAGGCGGACGAGATGATGCCAAAGCGCAGGCGACCGAAGTCGACAGTCTCGTTGGGGATGACATCAACCCACCCTTCCTCGCTGTAGTTGCAGTAGTAACTTAACTCATCCGGGTCATAGAGCCGCATGTATTGCCGGATCCCTTTACCGAGATCGGCGACTGTTTGGGTAATCCGGTAGGATTCACCCAGCCTGGCAAAGTAGCTGACGGGTTCGGATGCACCGGTTATATAGAGCTGCACATCCCCCTGTTCGAGGGCGTCCAGTATGAAGCTGACCGTTCCGCTCTGGTAACGGGCATAGCTATCCGGACCGGGCGGGTTGGTGACGCGACTCAAGGTTTGGCCATCTGCCGAGAGGGTATAGAGATCCCGGATCGCCAGGGAGCGTTGCCAGTCATGATCGCTGTCGAACAGCAGCCGGGTGCCATCAGGATGCCAGCTCAACCTACCGATGCCGACTGGAGGATGAACCTCCGAAGGGATGCGCCACAAGAGGCGATCTTGCGAGCCATCGGGGTTGATCAGGCGAATCTCACGGTTGGTGGTGCTCGACCCTACGTAAGCTATAGCGGTTTCGTGGAGCTGGAAATTCCCTGTTGGTGAGGTTCCGGCGTCCGGAGCAGCCAGGGAGAGTAAGAAAGCAACCGCAAGCTGGGGCAGTGAAGAGGGGTTTTTTGATTTGCCGCTGGTCGAGGGAAGCATAGGATGCTCTCCTGTTTACTTGGAAATTGAAACCGCGCCCTTGAAGGAGTACTACCGCAAGCCACCACAATCAGGCCAACGACTTGGAGACCACCTCGTAGAGATCCTTCGACAGCCGTGCGGCGGAGAGAATGCGCTCCAGCTCGGCCCGAATCAGCTCCCGGCGGCGCGCTTCCAGATGCCGCCAGCGGGTGAGCGGTGTGGCCAGCCGGGCGGCCACCTGGGGATTGAGGGGGTCCAGCTCCAGCAGCCGATCGGCGAGGAAGCGGTAGCCGGCGCCGTCCGGGCGGTGGAAGTTGACCGGATTGCCCTGGCTGAAGGCCCCGATCAGGGCCCGCACCCGATTGGGATTGCGCAGGTTGAAGGCGGGATGCCGCAGCAGCGCCTGCACCCACTCCAGGGTGTCCGGCAGGCTGGAGGTGGCCTGGATGGAGAACCACTTGTCCACCACCAGCGGGTCTTCGCGCCACTGCCCGTAGAAGGCATCCAGCGCCGGTTGCCGCTGCGGACAGTCGCAGTCGGCCAGCAGGCGCAGGGCGGCCAGGGTGTCGGTCATGTTGTCGGAGCCGGTGAACTGCTCCAGACAGCCCCGCCGCACCTCCT
>WFXP01000075.1 GCA_015490535.1 Gammaproteobacteria bacterium | reverse complement strand
GGAAGAACCCCACCAGCTGCCACATGGCGTCCAGCCCCAGGCAGCCGGGCATCACCGGATCGCCCTCGAAATGGCAGTTGAAAAACCAGAGGTCCGGCCTTATGTCCAGCTCCGCCCGGATCTCCCCCTTGCCGTAGGCGCCCCCCTCGTCGGTGATGAGCCCAATGCGATCGAACATCAGCATGGGTGGCATGGGCAGCTGCGCATTGCCGGGACCAAACAGCTCCCCCCTGGCGCAGGCGATGAGCTCGTCGTAAGAGTAGCTGCTCTGCTTGTGCATCGTAGATCACGCTCCCTGCTGCCGATGGAGACGGCGCTCGCGGTGGTTTCCGGTCAGGTATGCAACAGGGGGTAGATTATACCTTCACTTGCAGGGGCATAACCAGTTTCTGCCGGTTTCGGCGGCGGGGAAACAAACTGCAGGAGCAATCGAGCGGCGCTGTACCACCAGCCATGAGGCGCGGAGGGGCGAATCAGGGACACTTCTCCAGCAGGCCGGTCAATTTGCTGTACCACCTCTTGGCCATCTTGGTGTAACCGCTGCTGTTGGGGTGTACACGGTAGCCGCTGGTCCTGCTCTGGTCACCAAGATCGGCTGGATAGCTCAAGGCGCCGAACTGATCGACCAGAATCACGTCGTCATTACGATTGGCAACCATGGTGGCTATTTCGTTGTTGAGGGCGGTAACAGCCGGATTGCCGCAGGTGCTGAAACTCCCGCTGCAACCCACCCGCCAGCTACCAATGATCTTGGCCAGCAGGACCGTAACCGGGTTGCCGTTGGCACTGTCTTCCCAGGCATCTATGTCATCCAGAATCGACGCAATATCGGCCGCACTGGTGCCGCCGACATCATTGGTGCCGATATGCAGCAAGATTATATCGGCTGGATAGCTGTTCAGCTCATCCTGGATGCCGCTAAAACTCACTTGGGTACCATTGCACAGCTTTCTGGCCGGACCGGGAACGCTGCCCGCGAGCTGCTCCGCTGTGAAACCTGACCACCCTTCGGCATGGGGATCATAACCAGCACTGCACCCCTGGTTGAGCCTGCCGACGAAGTCAACCTTGTAGCCTCCTTCATCGTTTAGCCTCTGGTAGAGCGGCTTGCGGTATCCTGTGCGCCACGGAATCGCCGGGGTATCATCGGCATCCACCACCCCCGCCGTGATGGAGTCTCCAAGCGGCATGATCTTCAGCTCGACGATGACGGTCTCTGTTCCAGTGGCGGTGGCTCCTCCGCTGTCGGTGACCTGATAGGCGAAAGTGTCCCTGCCGCGACCACCTCTGTTCGGTTTTGGTGTGTACTGGTAGGCACCGGTCGAGTTATCGGTGATTCTGACACTGCCACCGTTTGCGGTCGGCATGGGTCCCTCGCCATAGGAGCCGTCCGCTCCTAGAGAGAACCTCAATGTATCGCCGGCGTCGGGATCGCTGGCCCCCAGCACTCCGGGAATCGTGCTCCCCTGTTTTGCGGTAGAACAGCTTCCCGCCGCCACCGGCGGCTCGTTGACATTGGTAATTTCGATCACCACTGTCTCTGCCCCGGAGGTGGCGCTTCCGTCGCTGGCAGTCACCTTCAGATTGATGGTGGTGGGTGGGGTTTCATAGTCCAGCACCGTGCTGTTGGCGACGGTGAGCTGCCCGTCGCTGCCGACAGCGAAAGCGCCGTCCGTGTTACCCCCGGTGATGGCGAAGCCGGTGACAGGGCTGTCCACATCGGTTGCCTCCACCGTCCCCACCACGGTGCCGACGGCACTGTTCTCCTCCACGTTAAACTTCTGATCCTTGGTTACTACGGGAGCATCATTGACATTGGTTACCGTGAGGTCGAAAGATGGCAACGACGCCTTGCCCCCGGCGGAGTCGGCCACGGTGATTACGATTCCCTTCGTGGTGCCGACGTCCTCATTGCCCGGAGTTCCGCTCAATCTCCCGCTGGCCGGATCGAAACTGGCCCACGAAGGCTTGTTGGTTATGGAAAAAGTCAGGGTATCGCCCTCGGGGTCTTTGGCCGTCGGCTTGAAGTTGTAAGGCGTGTCCTCCTGCACCTGGATGGGTGGATCTCCCGAGATGGTGGGAGGGTTGTTGGTCTTCTCATCCTCGCATCCGGCGAGCAGCAGAGCCGCTCCGCAAAATGCGGCGATCAGCAGATTAGTGGTGATCGGGCCAATTCTGTAGGTCAAAACGGATACCTGAAAGCAAGGAAGCCGCCAACCGCCCACCCTTCAGGATGCCGGTCAGGGAAACCTCGGTTATTGTATTATGGCGACAATCCGGAAAACTCGCCGGCCTGTCTCATGGCGAGCCCGGGGATATCCACCATGTGTCGGCTTGCGAAGCCTGAAGCTCCACTTTGTCAGGCCCCGGCTTGCCCTCCCAATGATACGAAACCGGGGTGCGCTCCGCAAGCAGGAACAGCTGCAGAAATGTGATCTATTTCTAAAATTCCCCGGCAGCCCGTCACCTGCCTATCCCGTGGTAGTCGAATCCCAGGGCAGCCACCTGCGCAGGGTCATACTGGTTGCGACCGTCGAAGATGGCCCTGCCTCTCATCGCCCCCTTGATACGCTCGAAATCGGGGTTGCGAAACGGTTTCCACTCGGTGATGAGGATCAGGGCGTCGGCCTCCGGAAACACCCCATACTGCTCCTCCACCAGCTGCAGGTGGCCGTGGTCGAACCAGTCGGCCGGCAGCTCACGGAGCGCGGCGTCCATGGCGACCGGATCGTAGGCCTTGACCGTCGCGCCCCTGCCGATCAGGTCCTGCAGCAGCACCTTTGAGGGGGCTTCGCGCATGTCATCGGTACCCGGCTTGAATGCCAGCCCCCACAGGGCAAAGCTGCGTCCGCCCAGATCCTCTCCATAGTAGCCGGTGATCTTCTCGGAGAGACGCCGTTTCTGCAGCTCGTTGCGCCGCTCCACCGCGCGCAGCACCGTGGGATCGATCTCATGCTGCTCCGCCATGTGGATCAGCGCCTTGACATCCTTGGGGAAACAGGAGCCTCCGTAGCCGGCGCCCGGATAGATGAAGGAGAAGCCGATCCGGCTGTCGGAACCGATGCCGCGCCGCACATTCTCCACATCCACCCCCATGGCGTCACACAGGCGAGCGATCTCGTTCATGAAGGAGATCTTGGTGGCCAGCATGGAGTTGGCGGTGTACTTGGTCATCTCCGCGTCCCGCACACCCATCACCAGGGTGCGCTCGTGGTTGCGGTTGAAGGAGGCATACAGCTGGCGCATGATGTCGCTGGCGCGCTCGCTGTCAGAACCGATGATGATGCGGTCCGGATACATGAAATCATCGACCGCGGCCCCCTCCTTGAGGAACTCCGGGTTGCTCACCACGTCGAACTCCAGGGTGAGCCCCCGCTTGCGCAGCTCCTCCTCGATGGCCTCCCGCACCCGATCGGCGGTACCCACCGGGACGGTGGACTTGTCCACCACCACGCAGTAACCGGTGACATGCCGACCGATCTCGCGCGCCACCTCCAGCACATACTGCAGATCGGCGGAGCCATCCTCACCCGGGGGGGTGCCGACCGCTATGAAATAGATGTTGGAACCCTCCATGGCCTCCGCCAGCGAGGTGGTGAAGCGCAGCCGCCCCTCGTCGTGGTTCTTGAGCACCAGCGGCTCCAGGCCCGGCTCGTAGATGGGCAGCACACCCCGTTTCAATCCCTCGATCTTCTCCTGATCGATATCCACGCAGGTGACCGTTACCCCCATCTCGGCAAAACAGGTTCCGGTTACCAGGCCGACGTAACCGGTTCCAACAACCGCTATCTTCATCTGAACCCTACCCTCGTTAATTAAGCAAGTTATTATTTTTGCATTGAGGCGCGATACTATATACCAGCGCCCGGCATTTGACAAAGGCCGGACCGGCAAGCCACCTTGCCCTGGGGAGCCAAACTGTGGAAAAATCCGTGAAGGGACTCTCCATGATTTAGATCGGGCTCTCAAGTGATTGATCCGGATGGTTTCAGACCCAACGTAGGCATTATCGTCGCCAACGACCACTGCCAGGTGCTGTGGGCGCGCCGTATCCGGCAGAACGCCTGGCAGTTCCCCCAGGGGGGGATTCGGGAGAACGAGGATCCGGAACAGGCCATGTACCGGGAGCTCGCCGAGGAGATCGGGCTGCAGCCCGATCAGGTGAAGGTTATGGGGTGCACGCGCGGCTGGCTGCGCTACCGGATCCCGAAGCGGATGCTGCGCCGGAACTGTTCCCCTCTTTGCATCGGTCAGAAGCAGCGCTGGTATCTGCTGCGGCTGATCGCTGAAGAGAGCGCGGTACGGCTTGATCTCAGCCGCACACCGGAGTTCGATCGGTGGCGCTGGGTGGATTACTGGCATCCACTGGAGGATGTGGTGTTCTTCAAGAGGCGGGTGTATGAGCAGGCGCTGCGCGAATTGGCGCCGCTGCTCGCGCCCGGGCTGGTTCCATCCTCCAGCCGCGGATCCTGACACGTCCTCTGCCATGAAACGACAACGGCTCCCCCCTGAAAGCCCCCCGGCCACAGCCGGGGACCATCCGCGGGAACCTTGCCGCCGCCGATGCTGACCGTTCTGCGCCAGATTATCGAGGAGGTCAACCGCGCCCCCAATCTCGAACAGGCGCTGCGCATCATAGTGCGTCGGGTAAAGGAGGCGATGGTGGTGGATCTCTGCTCCATCTATCTCACCGACTACTCCAGCGCGCAGCATGTGCTGATGGCCACCGAGGGGCTCAATCCGGACAGTGTGGGCCGGGTGCGGCTGGGCTTCGACGAGGGGCTGGTGGGGCTGGTGGGACAGCGCAACGAGCCGGTCAACATAGATGACGCGCCGAGCCACCCCCGTTACCGCTTCTGCCCCGGCAGCGGTGAGGAGCGGTACCACGGATTTCTGGGAGTACCCATCATCCATCACCGCAAGCTGCTGGGGATTCTGGTGGTGCAGCGCTGCCTGCCACGGCGTTTCGAGGAGGCCGAACTCTCCTTCATGGTGACCATAGCCGCGCAGCTGGCAGGGGGTATCGCGCACGCCGAAGCCAGTGGCGGGATCGAGGGGCTACGCCACGATTCCGGGGGCTCCGGCTGCGCGGTTCCCGAAAACCGCCCCCTGCAGGGACTGGCGGGCGCGCCGGGAGTGGGGATGGGCACCGTGGTGGTGGTCTATCCCCCGGCGGATCTGGGCGCCATCCCGGACCGCCAGGCCGCCGATCCGGAATTGGAGCTGCGCGCCTTTCGCTGCGCGGTGGAGGCGGTCAAGCGGGACATCCGGCGCCTCTCCAGCAGGCTGGGCGAGCGCCTGCCCGCCGAGGAGATGGCGCTGTTCGACGCCTACCTGATGCTGCTGGACAGCAACTCCCTGAATGACCGGGTGGTGGAGCGCATCCGGGAGGGCAACTGGGTGCAGGCGGCGCTGCGCGATACCATTGACGAGCATGTACGCATCTTCCGGGAGATGGACGACCCCTATCTGAGCGAACGCAGCGACGACATCCGCGACCTTGGGC
>WFXP01000074.1 GCA_015490535.1 Gammaproteobacteria bacterium | reverse complement strand
GCTGTATGAGCCTCTGGACCTGCGCATCGCCCGCTGCCGTCTGATGGTGGCGGGCCCCGTGCAGGAGATCCCGCCGCGCGGCCGGCTGCGCATCGCCACCAAGTTCGTGCGCAGCACGCGCGAGCACTACGCGCGCCGGGGGCAGCAGGTGGAGATCATCAAGCTGTACGGTTCCATGGAGCTGGCCCCGCTGGTGGGGCTGGCGGATCGCATCGTGGACCTGGTGGACACCGGCAACACCCTGCGCGCCAACGGCCTGGAGCCCAAGGAGCACATCGCCGACATCAGCTCCCGCCTGATCGTCAACCGCGCCTCCATGAAGATGAAGCACGCCGCGGTTACCCGGTTCATTCGCCACATCGAGGAGGCGGTTGCGCAGCATGCCTGAGATTCGACGCCTGACTACCGGAAGCCCGGGTTTCCGGGAGGAGCTGGAGCGGCTGCTGGCCTGGGAGGGGGTCTCCGACCAGGACGTCCAGGAGAGGGTGCGCGAGATCCTGCAACAGGTGCGCGGCCGGGGGGATGCGGCGTTGCTGGAGTATACCAACCGCTTCGACCGGGTGGGTGCCCGCTCGATGAGCGATCTGGAGATACCTGCCCGGCGCCTGGAGCGGGCGTTGGATGCCATTCCCGGGGAGCAGCGCCAGGCCCTGGAGGGCGCGGCGCAGCGGATCCGGGACTACCACCGCCGTCAGCTGCAGGAGTCCTGGAGCTACACCGAGCCGGACGGTACCCTGCTCGGGCAGCAGGTGAGCGCCCTGGAGCGAGTGGGGCTGTATGTTCCGGGGGGCAGGGCCGCCTACCCCTCGTCGGTGCTGATGAACGCCCTGCCGGCAAGGGTTGCGGGGGTGGATGAGCTGATCATGGTGGTGCCCACGCCGGGGGGGGAGGTGAACGAGCTGGTGCTGGCCGCCGCCGCCATCGCCGGGGTGGATCGGGTGTTCGCCATCGGCGGGGCGCAGGCCATAGCCGCGCTGGCCTACGGCACCCGAAGCGTGCCCCGGGTGGACAAGATCGTCGGACCGGGCAACATCTATGTGGCCACGGCCAAGGGGATGGTGTACGGCAGCGTCGGCATCGACATGATCGCCGGGCCCTCCGAGATTCTGGTGGTGTGCGACGGCGGAACCCATCCGGACTGGATCGCCATGGATCTCTTCTCCCAGGCGGAGCATGACGAGGATGCCCAGGCCATCCTGCTGACCCCGGATGCAACCTTTCTAGATCGGGTCGCCGCCAGCATGGAGCGGCTGCTGCCGGAGATGGAGCGGGCCGACATCATCCGCGCCTCGCTGAGCGCGCGCGGCGCCCTGATCCAGGTGCGGGATCTGGACGAGGCGGTGGAGATAGCCAACCTGGTCGCTCCGGAGCACCTGGAGCTTTCGGTGGCGGAGCCGCTGGAGCTGGCGCGCCGCATCCGCCATGCCGGCGCCATATTCCTGGGCCGGCACACCGCGGAGGCCATCGGCGACTACTGCGCCGGACCCAACCATGTGCTGCCCACCTCGCGCACCGCGCGCTTCTCCTCCCCCCTGGGGGTGTACGACTTCCAGAAACGCTCCAGCCTGATCATGTGCTCGCCCGCCGGGGCCGCCGCGCTGGGTATCACCGCCTCCCGCCTGGCGCGGGGCGAGGGCCTTACCGCCCACGCCCGCTCCGCAGAGTATCGCAGCGGATAGATGGCCCGGGGTGTGGAACAGTGGGTGTCTCCCGCCATCCGGGAGCTGAGCGCCTACAGCGTGCCCGACGCCTCGGGCCTCATCAAACTGGACGCCATGGAGAATCCCTACCCCTGGCCGGAGCCGCTGGTGGAGCGGTGGCTCGCCGCCTTGCGGGAGGTTCGGCTCAACCGTTACCCCGATCCCGCCGCGCGGCGGCTCGCCGACACCCTGCGCCGGGTGATGGGGATCCCGGAGTCGGCCGCCGTGCTGCTGGGAAACGGCTCCGACGAGCTCATCCAGACGATAGCCCTGACCCTCTCCGGGGGTTCGCGCACCATGGTCACCCCGGAGCCGGGTTTCGTCATGTACCGCATGATCGCCACCTTCGCCGGCATGAAGTATGTGGGAGTGCCGCTGCGCGAGGGGTTCAGCCTGGACCTGCCAGCCATGCTGGATGCCATCGAGCGGCACCAGCCGGCGGTGACATTCATCGCCTATCCCAACAACCCCACCGGAAACCTGTTCGATGCCCGCCACATCCGGCGCATCATCGAGGCCAGCCCGGGGGTGGTGGTGCTGGACGAGGCCTACCACGCCTTTGCCGGGGCCAGCTTCATGGATCATCTTCCCGAGTACCCCAACCTGCTGGTGATGCGCACCCTCTCCAAACTGGGGCTGGCCGGGCTGCGTCTCGGCATCCTCGCCGGGGATCCGGAGTGGATCAGGGAGCTGGACAAGGTGCGGCTGCCCTACAATATAAACGTGCTGACCCAGTCCAGCGCCGAGTTCGCCCTGCGCAACCACGAGGTGCTGGATGCCCAGACCGCCCGGATCCGGGCCGACAGGGAGAGGGTGCAGGCGGAGATGGGTGCCATTCCCGGAGTCACCGTCTTTCCCAGCCAAGCCAACTTCGTCCTGTTCCGGGT
>WFXP01000073.1 GCA_015490535.1 Gammaproteobacteria bacterium | reverse complement strand
CCCCAATCCCCTTCTGCCGACCATCTTCCGGCGTGCATTCTGCCTGTCAAGGATGATTTACCATTTCACCCACACGATTTGAGGAAGGCCATCCTGATTTATTATCATGAAAGAGTGCTAGCGGCGGGTATGTTGACGTATCCGAACCCTGTGCGTATCATCTATCACCTTGCGTTGCACCGTGTACAAGCACACCTCGGGGTATAGCGCAGTCTGGTAGCGCGCCTGCTTTGGGAGCAGGATGTCGGGAGTTCGAATCTCTCTACCCCGACCAGTTCTCGAGCACCCTCCGGGTTGGCATATCAGGCGCCCGTAGCTCATCTGGATAGAGCATCGGCCTTCTAAGCCGAGGGTAGCAGGTTCGAGTCCTGCCGGGCGTGCCACTCTTCCGCCCGGGCGGGGAGGGAGCCCCAGTGCGGTCTGTTCATCATCTATGGTGGGCGTAGCTCAGCTGGTAGAGCCCCGGATTGTGGATCCGGTCGTCGTGGGTTCGAGTCCCATCGTCCACCCCATTTCCCTTTTTCTCTGTCCGGCTCTTTCTCCAGGGTCTTCCCCAAGATTGTGTAGGGGTGTGCGGGTTTTCCGTCTGCCGCAGGTGTCTCACCGCCGCTGCAGAACCGACATGCAGGATGCCGCCCGGGACCAGGATATGCCGGTCTCGGACCATCCGGATGTGGATGACGGGGGAGGTTCCGGAACTCTCCACAAGACAATCCCAATCTCCCCTTGCTCCCCCGAACCAGCCGCCCCGTCCGGCGGGGCGGTGTTTTGCCGGGTGGCTATTGGCTCTTCGACACCATGTATTCGATGGCCTTTTTCAGGTCATCGTCGCTACAGTTGCCGCATGTGCCGCGCGGCGGCATGGCGTTCTTCCCGTTGATGGCCACCTCCAGCATGGTATCCATCCCTGTTGCGATACGCGGTGCCCAGGCCTCCTTGTCGCCCAGTTTGGGAGCGCCGGCCGCTCCGGTGGAGTGGCAGGCGGTGCAGGAGGTGTTGTAGATCTCCTCACCGCTGCGGCCACCCCCCGCCGGAGCGGAAGCTGCCGCGGCCAGGGTCGCCGGCGCGGCGGCAGCGGCTTCACCCGTGGTGGGAGGCGGGCTGGAGGCCTCGCTCTGGTCCGGCGCCGATGCGGTGGCGGTAAAGCTGCCAACGGGCTTGATCCTCTCCAGTACCGCCGCCTCGCTCATGTCCACATCCGGCCCGCCTCCCAGAGTAGGCAGCACCAGGTAGCCGGTTACCACCAGCACTGCCCCCGCGCCGATGGCGAGGGAGGTGGGAAATTTCTTTTGTGCCATATTATGTAGCTCCTTTGGTTCTCGGGGTGACATCAAAAATCCACTTCAGGCAGCTCCCGCTGTGTTGCCAGCTCCAGCGTAAAGTAGTTGTAGGTCCTGAAGTTGAAAATCCTGGCCATAATGTTGCTGGGGAAGGACTCAACCAGGGTGTTGAACTTTCGTACCGCGGCGTTGTAGCGCTGGCGCGCCTCCTGCACCTCCCTCTCGATCTCGTTGAGGCTGTTCTGCAGATTGAGGAAGTTCTGGCTGGCCTTGAGATCCGGGTACTGTTCGGCTACCGCCAGCAGGCTGTTCAGCGAGCGTGATATCTCGCTTTCGGTGGCCGCCCGCTGCGCCACGTCCCCTTCACTGGCGGTGCGCTGCTCGGTGGTGCGCTGCAATGTCTCGCTTTCATGTTTTCCGTACCCCTTTACCGCTCTGATGAGGTTGGGGATGAGATTGTAGCGCCTCCGCAGGGCCACGTCGATCCCGCTCCATTGCTCCTCGATGATGTTGCGGCGCTTGATAAAGCTGTTGTATGTCCCTACCAGCCAGATAACGGCTACCAGGCCGGCAAACAGGATTATCGGCGCATACTCCTCAGACATCGGCGTACTGTTCCAAACATGGTGACCTGATCCAGGGTTCCAGAGCCGTTTCTCCCTTGCCCTCGGGGGGGCAGGTAGCGAGCGGCAGGCAGAGTTTAACATCTTCCTCGCCTGCTTCACACAGGAGGGCGCCTCCCTGACTCCGCTAGCATGTCCAAGCCGTTGGTTCGGGGCAAAATTTATGGTATAAGAGAAACTCTGTTGACCCGGCAAACCGTAACCGGGATTGGGACAGGGAGTGTGCTGTTTTGGTGCCAGGAGGGCCCCGACACCACCGGCTTCCCGTGTGGCTGAAGGTGCCGCGGGAGGGGCCGGTGCCACTGGAAGCGACATCGATATATAGCTGGATGCCGGTGCCTGGAGCGGGTGTGGCTTCGGGTGCCGTCCGCCCTCCTCTCCTGATCGAGCATGTTCCTTTGAAAGCTTCTCCAGAGATGGAGTATCTGCGATATATGTCGCATTCGGGGTTTCAGGAACAGGCTGGATCGAGGCGCAGCGCTCTATTGGCGAAAGCCGCAACGCCGGGCCGGCCGGTTTCTGAAACAGCTGACGATTTGATTCCGGGGAAGAGCCTGGTTTTGAGAGGGAGGCCGGCGTGCGCCGCGGGTGGTGTCGGCGGAATTTGCTGCAGGGGGATCCGGCGGCGCCCCGCCACCTCGCGGCTGACCGGCGCGCGGCGTCCGAAAGTGAAATATATTGTTGCCGTATTACGCGGTGTGCGGGACAGGACCCCTGTATCGGGTGGGTCCCTTTCAGCGGAAACAAACCGGATCAACCGGAGAGTCATATGAAAAAGTTACTGGTTGCGCTACTTGGAGCGATTGCACTGGCGCTGCTGATCTGGCTCTGCCTGGGTCGGCATGTCCCCGCGATCGAGAAGGAGTTGGCCGTCTGTACCGCGGACAGCCTGGCCCGGGCCGGAATTGACTGGGCCAGGGTTGGGATAAGTGGTCGTGACGTGACCCTGAGCGGCGTCGCTCCCAGCGCGGAGTCGCGCATCAGGGCGGAGGAGATCACCCGGAGCAGTTGCCAAGGGGTGCGTACCGTGGATAGTACCGTTACGGTGGCGGAGCCCGCGCCGGCGGCTGCGCCCCCCTCTTCCTATGAACTGAAGCTGACCCTGGAAGAGGAGGGCGGGGTGGTGCTCTCCGGCATGGTTCCGGACGAGGAGACACGTGAGGCCGTGATTCAGGCTGTCCGGCAGCGGGTGGCAGCAGGCGGGATTCGGGATCGGCTCCGGATCACGCCTGGAGCGCCAGCCGGGTGGCGCGCTGCGGCCCTCGGGATAATCGCCTCCATGGACCGGTTCTCACGCATGAGTGCCACCATGGTAAACAGAGAACTCAGGATTGCCGGCACGGTAGCCTCCAAAGAGGTGCTCGATCAGCTGGAGCAGTCACTCACCGCTACCCTGCCGGCCGGCTACAGCCGTCACTATGAGTTCGAGGTGGCCAGGGAGCCCGGACCGGTGGTGAAGCCAGAACCGGCGGCCGCTGCGGCGGACTGCCAGCGGCGCTTTGACGAGCTGCTGGCCAGGAGGAGCATCCGTTTCGATACGGCCAGCGCCAGTATCAGCGAGGGAAGTTATCCGGTGCTCGATGAACTGGCACAGATGGCCTCCCGTTGTCCCGAAGCGCACATTCGCATCGAGGGGCACACCGATTCCAGGGGAAGCGGGCGCATGAATCTCAGGCTCAGTCAGGCACGGGCCGAGGCGGTGAAAAGATATCTCGTCGCGAAGGGGGTTGCGGCAGTCCGTCTCGAGGCTGTGGGATATGGCGAGTCCAGGCCGGTGGCGGACAACGGGACGGCTGCCGGGCGGGCCAGAAATCGCCGCATCGAATTCGAAATCAATGTTCAGGGGAATTGATCATGGCTTATCTAATAGGACAGATAGTGCTTTGCTTGCTGATTGCGTTCGCCTTGGGGTTTATCATCGGTTGTTTGTTTTGCCGCAGCAGCGGGCTGGTGGCGGACGCCCCCGATTGGGCTGGGCGCTACGAGAGGTTGAGAAGGGACTACGACCGTTTGCAGAGAGAGAGTGAAAAGCGGAACCCCGAAGCCACTGCGTCCGCCGAAGCGGACGGGGGGGGATGGGTGGATCGTCTTGAACAGCTCCAGCGCGACCATGAACGCCTGAAGGAGGAGAATGATCATCTGCAACGGCAGTGCGACGAGTGGCGGGCGAAATACGATGCCATGCTGGTCGCAGATGGTGCCGCGAAGGCCGCGCAGGACGGCCGGGGGGAACCGGGTGACTCCTATCCCTATCCGGTGGAGGAGGTCGAGGGGATCGGCCGGGGGTTTGGCAGGAAGCTGCGCTCCCTCGGCATCGAGACCACCGAGGATCTGCTGCGGCGCTGCTGTACCCGTGAGGGTTGGGAGAGGGTGGCGGACGAGATCGGGCTGAAAGAGCGCTATGTGGTGAGAAGGTGGGCCAGCATGTCGGATCTGATGCGCGTTCCGGGAATCATGGGGCAGTTTGCGGAGTTGCTGGAGTTCTCGGATGTGAACTCGGTTCAGGATCTTGCTTCCCGCGATCCGGTGCGGCTGCTGGAAAAGCTGGAGGAGGTGAATCGGCGCGAGCACCGGGTAAAGGAGGTTCCGAGCCTGGAAATGGTGATCAGCTGGATTGAGCGGGCCAAATCCATGGATGTCGTCATGCAGGTGTAACGGGTGGGGGGGAACAGGCCGTGGGGCCGGCCTCCGCGACCCGCGCGGGGACGGGTTCGGCGATGGCGGCTGCCCTTCGGGATCCTCCCCTGATGGCGTGGGGAGCCGCTATGGTGTACCCACACCCTTTGTTGGAGAAGCCCAGCCCCCCGTCTTGTCTGCATTCCGCGCGGCGCGCCCCAAACCGGCGTGGTTCCATCCGGGAGAGGCGTGGAATAAGGAGGGGGCTGTCACACCCCCTCCCTCCAGTGAGTCGGGTTACAGCTTCTCGGCGTTCTCCGCCAGGTACTGGGCGACCCCCTCCGGGGAGTCCTTCATCCCCTTGTCTCCCTTGTGCCAGCCGGCCGGGCACACCTCGCCGTGCTCCTCGGTGAACTGCAGGGCGTCGATTACCCGCAGCATCTCGTCGATGTCCCGCCCCAGCGGCAGGTCATTTACCACCTGATGGCGCACCACCCCCTCACGATCCACCAGGAACGAGCCGCGGAAGGCGACCGCGCCATCCGGGGTCTCCACGTCGTAGGCCTTGCAGATGGCGTGGGTCATGTCCGCCACCAGGGTGTATCCCACCGGGCCGATGCCGCCCTTGTCCACCGGCGTGTTGCGCCAGGCGTTGTGGGTGTAGTGGGAGTCGATGGATACTCCGATCACCTCCACGTTGCGCTTCTTGAACTCCTCCAGACGGTGATCGAAGGCGATCAGCTCCGAGGGGCAGACGAAGGTGAAGTCCAGCGGATAGAAGAATACCACCGCATATTTGCCGGCGCGGGCTTCGTTGAAGTTGAACTCATCCACTATGGTGCCGTCACCCAGGACGGCCGGGGCGGTAAAATCGGGGGCCGGACGGCCTACAAGTACGCTCATGGGTTACTCCTCTGATTGTGTTTTAGACTCAGTCTAGAAGATTCTACACCATACCGCCAATTCGTCAACCGGACAGCGGGCTAATCCAAGTATAACCCTATTTTGAATTACTGAATCTCTTTTGGGAAGAGAGAATCTCCTCCCGCGCCTCGTCGGGGCCGCTCCAGCCGTTGATCTTGACCCACTTGCCCGGTTCCAGATCCTTGTAATGCTCAAAGAAATGGCAGATCTGGGAGCGCAGCAGCTCGGGCAGATCGTCGCAACTCTGCACCTGGCTGTAGATGGGGGAGAGCTTGTCCACCGGCACGGCTATGATCTTGGCGTCCACCCCTGATTCGTCGGTCATTTTCAGCATTCCCACGGGGCGGCAGCGGATTACGGAGCCGGTGATCAGGGGATGGGGTGTTACCACCAGCACATCGACCGGATCGCCATCCTCCGACAGGGTGTGGGGGACGAAGCCGTAGTTTGCCGGGTAGAACATGGCGGTGGCCATGAAGCGGTCCACCACCATGGCGCCGCTCTCCTTGTCCAGCTCGTACTTGACGGGAGAGCTCTGCGCCGGGATCTCGATGATGACGTTGATGTCGTCGGGCACATCTTTGCCCGCTGGGATCTGCTCCAGATTCATGTTCGCTGCCTCGCTTGCGGTGACCGGAAAATGAGGCGGAATTATACTTGTTTGATGTTCCCGAGTCATGCATCATGCCATCACCCGTTATTGTGACCAGATGGATGGATGTCAGATGAGAATTGTGCTGTTGGGGGCGCCCGGTTCCGGCAAGGGGACCCAGGGCAAGAGAGTGGCGGAGGAGCATGGCCTACCGCAGATCTCCACCGGCGATCTGCTGCGGGCGGCGGTAGCGGCCGGAACGCCGTTGGGGGAGCGGGCCAGGAGCGCCATGGAGGCCGGCCGGCTGGTCTCGGATGATGTGGTGGTGGGCCTGATCCGGGAGCGCCTCGGTGGAACCGATGCCGCGGCGGGGTTCATCCTGGACGGTTTTCCGCGTAACGTGGCCCAGGCGGAGGCGCTGGACTCCATGCTGGAGGAGATCGGGCGGCCGCTGCAGGCGGCGCTGCATATCGAGGTGGATTTCGATATCCTCATGAAACGCCTGACAGGCCGGCGCACCTGCGAAGGGTGCGGGCAGATGTACAACATCTACACATCCCCTCCCAGGGTGGAGGGGCGCTGCGACAGGTGTGGCGGCCGGCTCGTTCAGAGAGCCGACGACAACGAGGAGACCATATCCAGGAGGCTGGTGGTGTACCGCTCCCAGACCATGCCCCTGATTGACTACTACCGGCGGCAGGGAAAGCTGCTCTCCGTGGATGGCGACGGGGAGATAGATACCGTTTACGCCAGAGTCGTTGAACAGCTGAAAGGGGTGGCGTGAGCGGGCTTAGAGGACAGATGCAGCCGGATCTCGGTCGGGGGATCCGCCATCGGAGCCGCAGCTGTCCCGAAGGGGGGGAGGGGAGATCGCCGGAGGTCGCGGCGGGAGCCGCGGCGGTTTCCGCCGGCAACGCCATCGCCATTCAATGCACCGGCTCGCAGGAGCTGGTTAGCATGCGCTGAGCGGCGCCGTGGAGCAGGGCGATACCCGGCTCATCAGACTGCGGCGCTGGCTGATCCAGGAGCTGGATCTGCCTCCCTACCGGATCGCACCTGCCTCTTCCGACGCCAGCTTCCGGCGCTATTTTCGCGTCACCTGGGAGGGGCACAGCCGGATTGTGATGGACGCTCCTCCGGACAAGGAGGATGTGCGGCCGTTTCTGGAGATCTCACGGCTGCTGGAGAGTCTGGGGGTGCATGTCCCGGAGGTGCTGGAGCAGGATATCGACAACGGCTTTCTGCTGCTCACCGATTTTGGCTCGCAGCAGTATCTGGATCAGCTGAATGACAGCACCGCCGGACGGCTCTACGGAGATGCGCTGCAGAGTCTGATCCGGCTGCAGCTCTGCCCGGAGGAGCGGTTGCGCCGGCTGCCGTCCTATGACGCCCTGCTGCTGCAAACCGAAATGGAGCTGTTCCGCGACTGGTATCTGCTGCGGCTGCAAGGTGTCACCCTGGGGGGTGCGCGGCTGGAACAGCTGGAGCGGGCGTTCCGGTTCCTGATCCGCAATGCCCTGGAGCAGCCGGTGGTGCTGGTGCATCGGGACTACCACTCCCGCAACCTCATGGTGACCGACCCCAATCCGGGGGTTCTCGATTTCCAGGATGCGGTGGCCGGCCCGGTCACCTATGATCTGGTCTCCCTGCTGCGCGACTGCTACCTGCGGTGGCCCGAAAGGCGGGTGCTGGAGTGGGTGGAGTGCTACCGCAGCAGCGCCACCGAGGCCGGGATCCTGCGCGGGGTGGGGCGGGAGCAGCTGTTGCGCTGGTTCGACCTGATGGGGGTGCAGCGCCACCTGAAGGCGGTGGGGATCTTCGCGCGGCTCCATCTGCGGGACGGGAAGTCCGGTTATCTGGGGGATATACCCCGCACCCAGGACTACCTGCGCGCCGTATGCCCCCGTTACCCGGAACTGGCTGGGGTGACGGCCGTTCTGAAAGAGGTGGCCTGATGAAGGCGATGATTCTGGCGGCCGGGCGGGGAGAACGGATGCGCCCCCTCACCGATACCACCCCCAAGCCGTTGCTCCAGGTGGCCGGGCGTCCCCTGATCGAATATCATCTGGAACAGCTCGCGGCGGCCGATATAACGGAGGTGGTGATCAACCACTCCTGGCTGGGGGAGCAGATTGAACGGGCCCTGGGCGCGGGTGACCGCTGGGGGGTGCGCATCAGCTACTCCCCCGAGCCGGAGCCACTGGAGACCGGCGGCGGGATCCTCCAGGCACTTCCGCTGCTGGGAAAGGAGCCGTTTCTGGTGGTGAACGGCGACGTGTGGTGCGACTATCCTTTCCGGCGGTTGCCGTCCCGGCCGGAGGGAGTGGCCCATCTGGTGCTGGTGGACAACCCGCCCCACAGGCCACAGGGTGATTTCGGGCTTCGGGACGGCAGGCTGCACTGCGGGAGCGGCAGGCGCCTCACCTACTCCGGGATCGGTATATATCGCACGGAGCTTTTCCAGGGATGCCGCCCCGGCCGGTTCCCGCTGGCACCGCTGTTGCGGCGGGCGGTGCGGCAGGGCATGGTGGCCGGGGAGCACTACACCGGCCGCTGGCTGGATGTGGGCACTCCCGGGAGGCTGCGCGAGCTGAACGAAGAGATGCGATGATCATGCTTTCCGTGAGAAAGATTCTGATGATGGCACTGCTGGTCGCCACATTTGCCGCGGCGGGGGAAGAGGACCGGCTTCCGGAGCCGATCCTTGCCGCCGTCGAGAGGGGAGACACGGCCGGCGCGCTGCGGCAGCTGGAGAGCCACCTGGAGCGGTATCCGGACCATCTAGCGGCCCGGTTCCTCCGGGCGCGCCTCCACTCCGGGGAGGGCAGGATCGAGGAGGCCATCGCTGAATATGAAGAGATAGTAAAACAGCACCCGCAGCTCCCGGAAGCGTACAACAACCTGGCGGCGCTCTATGTGACCAAGGGCAACCTGGAGCAGGCGCGACTGATCCTGGAGCAGGGGATGCAGACCAGTCCGGCCTACGCCACCCTCTACCGCAATCTCGGCTCGGTCTACATGGAGATGGCGCGCAGATCCTACACCGAGGCGCGCCTGCTCCGGGAGGAGCCGCCGCCCCTGGAGCTGGAACTGCTGGAGCGGCCGCTGGCCTCCCCACCTTGAAGGGCTTTCATGTTTCTGTCCAGGGTGAGTGTCGTCGTGTCCGGTTGGGGATTTTACGCGCTTCTCCTAGTTGCCCTGTCGCTGTTCTCCGGCGGTTGTGCCGTGGAGAGGGGGGTGACGCTGCGTGCCGGGCCGCAGCCGCAGGAGGTGGCGCGGCATGAACCTGCCGCCGCTGCACCACCGGCAACAGCCGTGGAGCAGGATCCGGCAGGGCTGCGCAGCGCCCTGCAGCTGCTGGACAAGCGCCTCGCCCGCCATCCCGGTGACCACGAGGCGGCCCTCCTGAAGGGGCTGCTCTACTATGAGGCGCGTCGTTACCAGCGGGCTCTCGAGGAGCTCAGGGGGCTGGTGGAACGGGCCCCCAACTTCCATCTGGCGCAGATGGTTCTCGGCGACATGCTGCTGAGCAGGGTGGAGCGGGTGTCCGGCATGGGGTACAACCCGATGCTTGCCGCCATGCCGGACTCCCGCTATGCGCTCGTGGATGATCTGCGTGCCGAGGCGCGCATGCGCCTGCGCGCCTACCGGGAGCGGCATGCCGGTGACAGCGGCAAGGAGAGGGTGCCGGGGCAGCTCCTGCGGCTGGGTAGTTCGGTGGAGAGCGCCATACTGGTGGACAAGGAGAGCCATCGTCTCTACCTGTTTCTGAACCGGGGAGAGGAGGAGGTGCCGCAACTGCTGTATGACTTCTACGTGAGCACCGGGAGAGGGATTGGCGACAAGGTATCGAGGGGGGATCTGCGCACTCCGGAAGGTGTCTATTTCGTGACCCGCTACATTCCGGACCGCAGCCTGCCGGAGAAGTACGGCGTGGGGGCTTTCCCCATAAACTACCCCAACGAGCTGGACCGGTATCGCCGCAAGACCGGCAGCGGGATCTGGCTGCACGGGTTGACGCGCCGTTTCTACAGCCGGCCGCCCCTGGACAGCGAGGGGTGCGTGGTGCTGTCCAACCTGGATCTGGAGCAGATCAAGGGGTTGATCTCACCCGGGACGACCCCGGTGATCATCGCGGAACAGCTGGGGTGGCTGGAGCGGGATCCCTGGGAGCTGCGCAGAGCGGAGGTTCTGGAGGCCCTGCAGCGATGGCGCAGTGCCTGGGAAAACGGGGACGCCAGGCGCTATCTGGCCAGCTATGCTGCCGATTTCCGCGCTGGCGACTACGATCTTGACTCCTGGTCGGCGATGAAGCGCAGGCTGTTTACCACACGGGGGCGGCGCCACATCGCGCTGGAAGATCTCTCGCTTCTGGCCTACGGGGGGCTGGATGGAGCCGGTCGGGAGCTGGTGGTAGCCGATTTTCGCCTCCGGTACCGGGGGGGAGGGACGGAGCGGGAGTGGCGCAAGCGGCTCTATCTGGTCAGGGACACGGAGCGTTGGCGGGTACTTTATGAGAGTAACGTGCTGGAGCGGGATACCACCCTGGCCGGCGGCGCTCTCCTCTCCATGGATGAGCGGAACCGGTAACCGTTCAGCTCACCCCTCAAATCCGCGCGTAAGTTCAAGGTGAGTTATGAGAGGGCAAATGACCATTTTTCAGCGTAGAAACGGCGGATTTCAGGGGTGAGCTGAACAGTTACCGGCCAGTTGCTACAGCTCCCTGCCGAGAACCTGGTTTCTCCCCTTCTCTTTTGCCTGGTAGAGCATCTCGTCCGCCGCATTCAGCAGCGTGCTGCGCTCCGTGTTGTCATTTGGCGTGGTGGTGGCCACTCCGGCACTCACCGTTACCACTTCGAACCGTGCCGAGCCTTCGTGGGGGATCCGCAGCCCCTCTATGCCGGAGCGGATCCGCTCCGCCAGCATTGCCGCCCCCAGCGCATCGGTCTCCGGCAGCAGTATGGCGAACTCCTCCCCCCCGATCCGGGCGGCGCAGTCCCCGGGACGGTTCAGGGAGACCTGCAGGCTCCGAGCGATTCGCTTCAGGCATTCGTCTCCGGCGCTGTGGCCGTAGGTATCGTTGTACTGTTTGAAATAGTCCACATCGACAAGCATAACCGACATGGAACTCCCTCCCCGTATTGCGCGGCGCCACTCCACCTCAAATACATCGGTAAAATGGCGCCGGTTGGGGATTCCGGTCAGGGCGTCGATGGAAGCCAGCCGGTTGAGCAGGTCACATCTCCTCTTCTGCTCCAGGTGGGTCTTGATGCGCGCCTTGACCACCGGAATGTAGAATGGCTTGGATATATAGTCCACCACTCCCCATTCGAAGCCCTTCGCCTCGTCCTCCTTGCTGTTCTTGGCGGTAAGGAAGATAATGGGGATCTCCTGGGCGCTGTTATCCTGTTTGAGCCGCTCACAGACCTGGTAGCCATCCATGCGCGGCATCATGATATCCAGCAGGATGAGATCGGGAGGGTTGTCCACCACCATCATCAGAGCCTGTTCACCGCTGGTGGCGATGTCGATTCTGTACTCCCCCTTCAGCGACTCGAGCAGGAGCCGGCAGTTCACCGGCACATCATCGACGATCAATATACGGGGCTTTGCCTTGCTGTTCGCATCCATGATTTGTTGTAACAGCCGCGTTGTTGTGCTGCAACAGTTTAATCAGAATATGTGTTTTTGCAAATATACCGTGGGAAGCAGGGAGGGGGAGTGAGGCACGGGCTGTATCGGTCGCACTGGATGGTCTGGGCCGCGCTGTTTGCAGTGAGCGGTGGGTTCCAGTATCTGGATTTGGTGGATTGGTTAAGATTCGATCGCAAGCTGTTGGATGAAGGATATGTTTGGTTGCTTTTCAGTTCCCAGTTGGTTCATCTGAACTGGTCCCACTGGGTCCTGAACATGGCCGGGATGGCGATGATTGCCGTGCTGTTTGGTCGGTATGGGGATGTGAGTTACTGGCTGGTGGTGCTGGTCATATCGGCATCGGCTGTCGGCATTGGTCTGTGGTGGCTCAAACCCGAGCTGCGTTGGTATGTCGGGCTCTCCGGTGCTTTGCATGGACTTATGCTGGCGGGGATACTGCGGGAGATTCAGCTGCGCATATGGTCTGCCGTGGCACTGCTGATCCTGGTGGTGGGCAAGCTCGTCTGGGAGCAGATGGCCGGGGCCATGCCCGGCTCGGAGAGCCTTATCGCCGGCAGGGTGGTGGTGGATTCCCATCTGTACGGCGCCTTGGGGGGGGCTGTTGCCTTTGCCTTGTGCCAAGCTCTGTTGGGTCGGAACAGGGGAGGTCTGGCTTGAGCTGGTGCCTTTTCAAGGTAAAAAATCGGGATTCGGTTGGGTAGATCATCCTTGACAGGCGGAATGCACGCCGGAAGCTGGTCGGCAGAAGGGGATTGGGGAGGCTTTGGGATAGCCGGACCAGTTGCAATCCGCATTGGTGGTGGATATCCAGAGTCGAATCCCTTCTGGTTCTTGCTGCCGATTATGTGGCGTGCATTCCGCCTGTCAAGGACAAAGCCGCTGCGCGGTGATTTGCCATTTCACCCACCCGATTCGGGGAAGAGCCATAACCGGCGGGTGGACAGGCCTGGTGGCAGTTTATCTCCTGGCCCAGCTCCAGGAGGACCACCAGCTCCAGATGGACCACCATTTCGGCTGATCTTCGGCACCGCAGGTGATACTGGCTTCGGAGCTGTCGTAGAGTGTCGTGATCTCCAGCTTCTCCCCTATGCCGGATTCGCATCTGGCCACTATCTGGTCATCTGTCCAGCTCTCTACCACACAATCTTCACCGTTTAATCCTGCACGTACACCTATTGCGGGGTTTTTCAGATTGAGGTAATGACCGGAAAAACCCCTTCCCGTGACCGTAACCGTCCGGGCGCTGCAGCTGATATCCTCGATGTCGATTCGTGGTATCACTGACAAGGTTACCGGCTGGCTGCTGAGAACGGTGCCAGGGGTGTCTCCCTTCCTGTTGACGGTCAATCTGTAGTTCCCCGGGGGGAGCTGCGGGGGAAGAGTCAGCTCCAGGTGGGTGGGGGATGCGTAATCGGGATGGATATCGGTAACTGCTCCGTCGTAGGCGGTCAACCTAACCCAAAGGGATTCAACAGATTCTGGCCCTGCATCACCATCGACGAATCCGGATCCCAGTATTACGAGTGGCGAGTCGGGATCGGCGGATACGCTGATTTCACTGAGTTCGGAGATGACAGGCGTGACCTGGCCGCCGTTGCCGTAGCTGTCGGTAACGAATACGGCGGCTTGGGTTGTGCTATCCGAGCCGATCCCGGCTCCATAGGGGGGCGGTCTATGGCATGCCAGGCAGTTCCGGCTCCCGCTCCCGGATTCCTGCAGGAACCGGTAGCTGCCCCCTAGGGGCATTGAGGCGTCGTAGACCCAGTCGATCAGGTGGCAGGTTATGCACTGGTGTTTCCCATTGGAGGATTTTTCCGGATAAGGGGAGGCGGAAATCTCCCCGATTGGCGTGTCAACCCTGAGATGATGTCTGTCAGGCAGGTATCCGGAATCGGCAGGGGTAATGGCGTTGGATGGATCTCCATGGCACTCCAGGCACCCTTCGGAGCTCATGGTTGCCAGTATCTCGTCAGCGAGATCCGGGTGCTGTTCTCCCAGGGAGGGAGCGGTCACGGCGTAGGCAGAAAAGCTGAACAGATAGGTGGTTGCCAGGACGATCGGATTCAGCCCTCGCCGGCCCATTCGCGGCAACGATTCCAGGCGCCGCCGCAGCTCTGCGCCAGGCCTCGACAGCGCGGTCTTCAATAGTGTGGCGGTTACCGACAGGACACCCCGCCTCTGCCTGAGACCCGTGCTGTTGGCGGTTATTTCACAGGGCAAGGTCGTGGTGGCTCTTCGACCTCCGGTGGCGTGTATTCGCCCCGCCCTGTCTGGAAGTGACCGCCGGGACAAAACCGGCAAAAGATATCGTACCATGTTTCCCCCCCGACTCCTGAGTAATCTGTCAACAAGATGGCAACTTCAACGGAACCTCCCCGCTAAGCGGCGGCCGGTCCGGTTTTACTATTACATCCAACCCTGTAACGGTCAGCAACACAATCGGTGACAAAGCCTCAATCAGCAGGTGTGGTCGGTCAGCCGCAAGGCGCGGAGTCACCCCGGCCCCTCCCTGCAGGCCGTGTGCCTCGTTCCGGGGTGCGTGGGTCACTCCAGATGAGGCCTTGCCATTGATTGCCTTGAAAGAGTGCTAGCTTGGCGCACAAAAAAAGGGAGATCCCTCGCCGAGGGATCTCCCTGTCCAAGTCAACCTCCGCCTTTCCGAATCCTCACTTGCGCTATGGAGGTATTCCGGCAGAAGTCGGCTGCTGCTGGAGGCTAGCGCCTGGCCCAGCTCCAGGAGGACCACCAGCTCCAGATGGACCACCACTTGGGCCGGCCGGAGTCATCCGTGCCGCCGCAGGCCGCATCGGACGATGCCTCGCCGAACAGACCGTCAACGGTGACTGTGCCGGTTCCGGAGCCGCAGTTGGCCACGATCTGGGTGTCGGACCAGGACTCTACGGAGCAGCTGCTGCCATCACCCAAAACGCCCATTCCATGCGATCCGGCAATGTATGTGTCGCCGAAGCCGGATCCGGTAATGGTCACCTTGCCGGCACTGCAGCTCACGGAGTCGATGCTGGCGGTGGGAGCCACCAGGAACGGACGCGCCGCACTCCGCTGCGAGTAGTCCTGGCCCCCGCTCTCCGGATCATACTCGCCCTTGACCACATAAAGCTCGTAGGTGTCCGGCTTGAGTGAGGCAGGTATGGTGACGTCGATGGAGGTCTCGGTGACGTTGGCCCTGTCCAGTGCAATCTCGGTAACGGAGCCATCGGAGCCCACCAGCTCGATGTGCGGAATGGCCTCCACCGTTCTTCCATTGACCTCCATCGCCACGTAGAAGCCGGATCCGGTAATGCTCAGCTCGGTGGCCGTACCGGCGATCATGCCATCGACACTCATGCTGGTAACGTCAGGTACGGGGCCCTGGTATCCCGGCGGGATACTGCCCAGGGAGTCGTTGGCCTGATAGACCGTGCCGGTCCTGAAGTTGAGGTGGCAGCCGCGACAGTTGATGTCATTGCCGATGTGGCCCATGAACGGCACCTCTTCACCAACCTGGATGCCGTCACCATTGGCATCGAACTCGATGGCATGCACCGTGCTGATACCGTGGCACAGCTCACACCCTCTTATATTGTAGTTGGGAGGATCCATGGGGGCGTGGCAGAGGCTGCAGGTGTGAACGGAACCACTGCCAAGCTGTCCCACTCCGGTAGCATGGTGGTTGTCCATGTTGGTGCCCACATCAGGTTTCGCCAGGCCGGTGTTGGGCTGTACGGCGTCGCCGGGGTTTTCACCCTGGAAGTGGCAGTGCTCACAGTTACCGGTGCGCCGGCCACCCTCTGTGCCGTCAGGCACCTGGACCGCCGTGAACCGATCGGCATCCCTGGTGGCGCTCGGGTTCTCCTCATATCTGAAGCGGGGCGGATCGATTACGAACTGGCCATCCGCCACGTTCGGGTCGTAGTAGCGCCGGCCGTAGTTCGGGTCCTCGCAATCCCCGTAGATGGTATCCAGCATCCTCTTCCAGTAATCCTCGATGTAGTTGTCACCCGGCCAGGGTGTGACTATCGAGATGTCGTAGAAGTTGCGATCCCCGTCCGGAGTGACGACACCACATTTGCGGGCCTTGTCGGGATCGGGGGCATTTTCCGGATCCGGGATGCGGTGGTCAGGGGTAGCTGCGTTGTTGACCAGGCTGCCGTGGCACTGGTAACAGAGCTTCCTCTGCGCCTTGTCGGTCAGGTGATGGACCGTGGCAATCAACCGCCCATCCTCGTTCTTCTTCTGATCATGGCAGTTCAGGCAGTTCCGGAACTGGGGCGAGGTGGGCTCTTCCGCAAACAGGAAATACCCTCCCAGAGGCCTGCTCGGGTCATCCACCCAGTCCACCTTGTGACAGGTAACGCACTTGTGGATCCTCTCCTCGTTTGGAAAGGGTGAGTCGGTATAGTCGGATATGGGTGTGTCCACCCGGAGATGGTGCCGGTCCGGAAGATAGCCCTCCTTGACCGGAGCGGGAGCGTTTTTCGGATCTCCATGGCATCCAAGACATGTTTCAAAGGTCATGTCCGAAAACCTTCCATCCGGTATTCCAAGGTTCTGGTTTACCGGAGGAGGCGGTAATTTTGCCCATGCCGCACCAGCCATGGCCGTGGCTGCTGCAAGCAGGGCTCCTTTCAACAGTTTCCTGAACATAGTAATACCCCTTGTGTTGGTATGTCGTCTCTTTCTCTGCCTGTGTGTGCCACTCTTTGCCGGTGGCTTAATCAATCATTGTGTCGGAGCGTACGCAAATTCCATGCCTGTTGCGACCGCCGTGCAGTAATCTGCGTACCCTACTAAGATAGTCCATCTTCTGGAAAATAGAAAGTTTTTTTGCGAAAAAATTTTGTGTTCCGGTTTGCCGCCGCCGGAATCGGACACTCCGGTTTCCGGAAGCCCGGGACGGTCACGGAAGAAGGCAGGAACACCATGTAAATCAACCGTTAGGACAATTGATGGCAAAACGATCTTTCGCAGATGGTCGGGCGATCGGTCGCAAGGCGCGGTGGCCGCCGCCAAGACAACCCTATGAGCAGGCCGGTTCAGCGCCGTCAACGAACCGCCCACCGCCCGGAGGGGGGTGCCCCTCGCCTCACGGACCGGCATTGCGGTTTTTGCCGATGGAGCAACCATGCCCGCAACCGCGCCTCGCTCCAGCCTGTTTCTGAAATCCTGAATGAAAAATATATTGTGGCAATAGTATAGATGACTACGCTTTATGATTTGTTACTGTCGGCCCGACAAGTGTCAAAATTTTGTGGAATGTGCGCCGCGAGCGGATGGGGGTTGCCATTTTCGGCAGACAATTTTTTCCCGCAAAATTACCAAGACAATCGAAGGAAGATTTCGGCATGGGTGATACCGGCGCGGCGACGAAATCGCGCCGTTCCCCTCACTCGCTCCTTTGCGTGAAACGGATTATGTGACGACGCTCCCGCTTGGCCGGGCGGCCACGCCCACGGCTGCGCAACGGCCCGGCCTGGGAACGGCGCTGCTGCGCCTCCTGTTCCCGCCTGAGGATGCTCTCTTCGGTTTCGCGGTACAGAGCGGCTGCGATCGGAGCGGGGCCACGCTGTCCCGAGAGCCCCACAATCCGCACGGTTCTGGAGCAGCTCCCCTGCCGGATCTGCAGTGTGTCGCCTGCTTTGATCATGTGCGAGGGTTTTACCCGGCGGCCGTTGCAGTGTACCTTCCCCCCCTCCACCGCTTTGCGGGAGAGGGCCCTGCTCCTGAAGAAGCGCGCCGCCCAGAGCCATTTGTCTATGCGGATTCTCTCCGTCTGCTCCATGACGGGGGGAAGGGGGCTCAGCCGCGACCGACGGCGCGGTGGCCTATGTCGGTGCGGTAGTATGCGTCGTTCCAGTGGATCCCGCCCACCCTGTCATAGGCGCGCTGCCGGGCCGCGGCAATGCTCTCTCCCAGAGCGGTTACGCACAGTACGCGGCCTCCGTTGGTGACCACCTGCCCCCTCTCGATGGCGGTTCCGGCGTGAAAGACCTTGAGATCAGGAGGGTCTTCCCCAAGCCCTCTTATAATATCCCCCTTGCGGTAACTGCCTGGATATCCTCCCGCCGCCATCACGACCCCCAGGGCGGCGCGGGGATCCCACCGAGCTGTCGCCTGATCCAGTCTCCGCTCCAGCGCCAGTTCGCACAGCTCCACCAGATCGGACTCGAGGCGCATGAGAATGGGCTGGGTTTCGGGATCGCCGAACCGGCAGTTGTACTCCAGTACCTTGGGGGTGCCGTCGGGACAGATCATGAGCCCGGCATAGAGGAATCCGGTGTAGAGGGTTCCTTCAGCGGCCAGTCCCCGCACCGTCGGCTCAATGATCTCCCGCATGATGCGCGCATGCAGTCCGGGGGTGACCAGCGGCGCGGGTGAGTATGCGCCCATGCCGCCGGTGTTGGGGCCGGTATCACCATCATCACGCGGCTTGTGGTCCTGGGAGGTGGCGAGCGGCAGGATGTGCTCTCCATCCGCCATGACAATGAAGCTTATCTCTTCGCCGCGCAAGAACTCCTCGATCACCACGCAGCGGCCGGCGTCGCCAAAGGCGCTGCCGGCAAGCATCATATCCACGGCGGCGATGGCCTCCTGTTCGGTGGCGGCCACGATCACCCCCTTGCCGGCCGCCAGGCCGTCCGCCTTGACCACGACGGGAGCCCCCGTTTTCCGGATATGGGTGTGCGCCGCCTGTGGTTCGGTAAAGCTGTTGTACCCGGCGGTGGGAATGGCGTGGCGCGCCATGAACTCCTTGGCAAAGCGTTTGGAGCCCTCCAGGCGGGCGGCGTCCCGGCCGGGACCGAAGCAGCGCAGCCCGGCGGCCTGGAACGCATCCACCACCCCCGTTACGAGCGGCGCCTCGGGACCCACGATGGTCAGCGCGACATTCTGTTGGCGGGCGAAGCGGATGAGCCCCTCCGTGTCTGTAGCCTGGATGGGAACGTTTTCGACCCCGGGCTCCCTCTGCGTGCCGGCATTCCCGGGGGCGACAAAGACCCGCTCCACCGCCGGAGAGCGGGCCGTTTTCCAAGCCAGGGCATGTTCACGCCCGCCAGAGCCGAGTATCAGTACATTCATGGTTGCCTGCCCGGTTTGTCCCGTAAGAGTGACATTGTAGCCCCGGCAACAATATATATCGAATTCAGGGTTTCAGGAACAGGCTGGAGCGCAGTCGCGGGCAGTGGTTGCTACATTGGCAAAAGCCGCAACGCCGGGCCGGGAGATGATGGTCACCCCCTCCTGGTTACCGGGTATGGGGCGCACATCCTGCCTGTCAAGGATGGAGCCGTTACGCGGCGATTTACCATGTTTACCCACACGATTTGGAGAAGACCTTCCTGATTATTGCTTGAAGGAGCAATATTATGTTGCCGGGTCAATGATTGTGAAAATAAGGTAAAATCTCCATCTGAAACCGGCGGCCCGGGCCGGGGCGCCCGGCGTTCCCCTTTGATGTTCCGGTCTCCGGGGCAGCAGGTGTGTGGACCATGAAAGAACGCTCAACCAGCAGTGAGCACGCCGTTCGGGCGGCGATACTGCGCGATGTCTACCGAGACAATCTCGCATCCGGAAAAAGGTTGCAGCCGCGCGCGGGGCGCCGTCGTGCTCTGCGCTGGCTGGGATTTGGGGCCGCAGTGCTCCTCTCTTGTGCGGTGGCATTGGTAACGGTTCTCGCCAGTATGACGGAGAGCAGGGTGGCTGCTCCCGGAGCCGGAAACGGGGCGGCAACCCGGATTGCCGATACCCTGCCGCCGCTGATAACAGATGCCAGGGCGGGTGTGGCGGCCGGGCCGGGGAAGGGCATGGAGTGGAGCGGGCGGCTTGACAGGGCTGACGACTACCGGGCCCTGCTGCGGCGGCAGGATGCGGCGCTTGCCGGGCTGTTCGGGCTGGAGGTGCGCACCATCGTGATAGATCCGGGGCACGGCGGCGACGATCCGGGGGCCATAGGAGCCAACGGGTTGCAAGAGAAGGATGTTACCCTGGACATAGCGCGTCTGCTGCACGCCAGACTGCGGGACGCGGAGGGGATCAATGTGGTTCTGACCCGGGATACGGATGTCACCTTGTCACTCAGGCAGCGCGTGGAGTACGCCCAGCAGCTGGGCGCGGATCTGCTGATCTCGATCCATCTCAACACCATCCCCAACGATCCCATGACCATAGTGGAGACCTACTATTTCGGTACCTCCAGCGATACGCGGAGCCTGAAGGTGGCGGGCCTGGAGAATCGTCACTCGGGGTATGCCGTGGCGGAGTTCGACCGGCTCATAGCCCAGTTTGGCGACGCGCTGAAGCAGCAGGAGTCCCGCAAGCTGGCGGCACATATTCAGCGCAGCGTCTATGGAACGTTGCGGCGCGGCAATCGCCAGATAATCGATGCCGGGATCAAGAGCGCCCCGTTCGTGGTGCTGCTGGGGGACGGGATCCCCAGCGTACTTGCCGAGGTGACCTGTATCAGCAATACTGCGGAGGAGGCGCTCCTCGCAACGTCCGCCTATCGCGACAGGATAGCCGGGGCGCTGGAGAGGGGGGTTCTGTCTTATCTGGATCAGTTGAGAGAGCAACGAAGGCAATGGCCTGAAGAGGGGAGTAGCACCTATGCCGAAAGTCAAGGGTAACAAGCAGGAGAAGGCGCTGCGGGTGGGCATCGATCTGGGTACCTCCCGATCGGCCATCGCAGCCAGTAACGGAAAGCGCAGATGGGTGCAGAGCCTGGTAGGCTGGCCGAAGGATTTTGTGGCCAGGAAGATGCTTGGTGACCGGGTGCTGTTCGGCGATGAGGTGAACGAGCACCGCCTCTCCCTGGAGGTAGTGCGGCCGCTCGCCCACGGGGTGATCAAGTCCGGAACCGAGAGGGATGAGGAGTCGGTGGCGGAGCTGATAGGGCATCTGATCGGCCTGATCGAGCCGCGTCCGCGACAGAAGATCTATGCCGCCGTGGGAGTTCCGGCCGAAGCGCTCAAGGTAAACAAGCAGGCCATCCGGGAGGCCATCTCCGGCTATGCCGAGAAGCTGATAGTGGTGTCGGAGCCGTTCGCTGTGGCCTACGGCATGGGGGCGCTGGATAACGCCATGATCATAGATATGGGTGCCGGCACCACCGATTTCTGCATCATGCACGGTACCATGCCCAGCGTCGACGACCAGCGCAGCCTGACCGCCGCGGGTGACTATATCGACCAACAGCTCCTGGGTCTGCTGACCGAGCGCTACCCGGATACCGATTTCAATATGAACATCGTCCGCTCCTTCAAGGAGAAGCACGGTTTCGTGGGCGATACCATATCCCAGGTGGAGGTGGAGGCGCGTATCGAGGGGCGCGCGGTGGTGCACGATATCACCAACGAGATGCGTCGCGCCTGCGAGAGTATCCTCCCCGCCATCGCCGAGACCGCCATGGACATGATCGCGCGCTTCGATCCGGAGTACCAGGACCAGGTGCGCAACAACATCATCCTGGCGGGGGGCTGCAGCCAGATCGCCGGTATCGACACCTATCTAATGGAGGCCCTGTCGGAGATGGGGCCGTGCCGGGTGTCGGTGGTGGACGATCCCCTCTATGCCGGTGCCCGGGGAGGGCTGGCACTGGCCAGGGACATGCCCTACGAGTACTGGATGGATATGTAGGCTCTCCGGATGTTCCCGCCTGGAGCGCACCGCCTTGATGAACATCAAGGCGGCAATCCGCCGCTCTTCTAACATGGTTTACGGCCCGCCTGCCTCCTGTTTCAAACCGGCAGACCCGCAGGAAGGCCATCCCTCCCCGCCCCGATGGCGCGGGGTGACGGCCAACCAGTTTGGGGAGAACAGCAGTGGAGAGTATCTCGAGTTATATGGGGGATGGCCACCGGCAGTGCGACCGGCTGTTCGTGGCATCCGAGCGGGCCGTGGCCAAATCCGCCTGGGAGGAGGCCGGTACCGATTTTGCGCTGTTCCGGGAGGCCCTGGAGCGCCATTTTGAGCAGGAGGAGGAGGTGCTGTTCCCGGCCATCGAGGAGGCCGGTGCGGGTACCATGGGACCCACCCGCGTCATGCGTCTGGAGCACGAGCAGATGCGCGGCCTGCTGCGGGAGCTGGAGCAGGCGCTGGCGGAGAGGGATGGCAACGCCTTTCTGGGCGGGGCGGAGACCATGCTGGTGTTGATGCAGCAGCACAACGCCAAGGAGGAGCAGATCGTATACCCCCTGAGCGAGCAGGTGCTGGCCGCGGATCCGGAGGATGTGCTGGGGCGCCTGAAGGCCATGGATGTGGTGGGTGCCGTGCGGTGAGGAGAGACGGTTGTCCGCGCCGGATAGGGAGCTGTTTCTCGATGTGAGCCATCTGGAGCCGCCGGAGCCTCTGGTCAGGGCGCTGGCCGAGGCGGAGCGGCTGGGGCCTGGTCAATATATGCGCATGCTCCACCGGCGGGAGCCGTGCCTGCTCTATCCCAACCTTGACAAACGCGGTTTCTCCCATCTGACCCGAAGCTCCGCCGGCGGGCGGTTCGAGGTGTTTATCTGGAACAGGGGCGATGACGCCGCACGGCGGGCCGTGCTCACCGCGGCAGGGGAGCTTGCCGGGGGATGAAGACCGCTGCTCTCTCCCTCGAGCAGACCCCTCCGCTCTCCGTACCTCTGCGCTACTTTCTCACCGCCCCCCTGTTTGCGATGCTGGCGGCTCTCCTGCTGCTATGGCATGGCCCGGAGACGCTGGGCAGCCGCTGGACCCCGCAGCTGCTGGCGGTGACCCACCTGATCACGCTTGGCTTCCTTACCATGGTGATGTTCGGCGCGGTGCAGCAGCTGCTGCCCATCCTGATGGCGTCACCCATTCCCCGCCCGCTTCTCAGCAGCGGCGCGATTCATCTTCTGTTGACACGCGGCTCGCGGCTGCTGGGGGCGGGTATGTTGAGCGGCATCCAGCAGCTGTTCAAAGGGGCGCTG
>WFXP01000072.1 GCA_015490535.1 Gammaproteobacteria bacterium | reverse complement strand
GATCATGACCACCGGGGGGGAGGGCGGAATGCTGGTTACCGACTCCGCCGAGGTGCGGGAGCGCGCCTGGTCCTACAAGGATCACGGCAAGAGCCTTGCTGCCGTTTATGGTCGCGGCCAAGGGGTGGGGTTCCGCTGGTTGCACGAATCCCTCGGCACCAACTGGCGCATGACCGAGATGCAGGCCGCCATCGGCCGCCTGCAGCTGCGTAAACTGCCGGACTGGAGCGACACCAGGCGGCGCAACGCCGCCATACTGAGCCGCTGCTTTGGTACCATCGGGGCGTTCCGGGTGGAGGAGCCTCCGGAGTACATGCGGCATGGTTGGTACAAATACCATGTCTATCTGCGTCTTGACCGGATACGAACCGGCTGGGATCGGAACCGCATAATGGCGGAGATATGTGCGCAAGGGGTTCCGTGCTTCAGCGGTTCGTGCCCGGAGATCTACCTGGAGAAGGTGTTCGCCGACGCAGGGCTGAGCCCCGGTGTTCGCCTACCAGTAGCGAGAGAGCTGGGTGAGACCAGCCTGATGTTTCTGGTTCATCCCACCCTCTCCGTCGAGGATATGGAGCGCACCTGCGGGATTGTCGCAGAGGTTATGGCACGGGCCACCTGAGCCACGCCGTTGGCGGCGCTTGTGGAACCGCCCCGGCTCGGGGATAATGGCCCCTTCATCCATGGTGGTCTGCATCGGCCACCCCGCAACGCAAGGCTGTGAACCCCGTCAGGCCCGGAAGGGAGCAGCGGTAGCAGTGACTGCGGGTGCCGGGGAGCGGCTGGTGCGGGCCGCCTCCATCTGCCGCCCCACGGCGCGGCTCCTCATCTGCGTGACCAGCTCCAGGAGGACCACCAGCTCCAGATTGTCCACCATCGGGGGCGTCCACTGTCACACGACAGGGGGGTGGTGGCGCTGCCGAATATCCCGTCCACCCGTACGGAACCTTCCCCCAGGGACGAACACTCGGCCACGATGCGGTCATCGCTCCATGAAGTGATGTCGCAGCTGGAGGAGCTGGCGGATACCATCGTACCCGAGTCCACAGCCTCCAGATAGCTGCCAAACCCGGATCCGGTAATGGTGACCCTGTCTCCGGCGCAAACGGCCGAGTCGATGGTCGGTTCCGGTACTATCAGGAAGTTGAGCGCGGTACTGGTAACCGTTTTCCGATCCGGTTCCCTCTGTTTGACCACCCTCATGCGGTAGCTGCCGGGCGGAATGTTTCTCTCCAGGGTAACCTCCATCTGCGAGGGAGAGAGGAGGTCCGGCGGGATGTCAAACGTGTTGCGGTCGATACCCTCCAGGCGCAACCAGCTGCTCTGGGTACCAGCATGCTCCCTGTCCATGAAACCCGTACCGGAGATCGTCAACCTGGTTGCACGCCCCGCGACCGCGCTGGATACGGAAATTTCAGTGATCTCAGGTATCAGAAAATCACCGCCAGTGGTTCCGCCTGCACTGGCCCCGGAGATCTCTCCCTGGTAGTTTCTGTGGCATCCATCGCAGTTTTTTGGATTTCCGATGTGGCCGTAGAAAGGATCCTCCTCGCCGATTACCACGCCATCCCCGTTGGCGTCATATTCGATGTTGTGCAACGACTCTATTCCATGGCAGCGCTCGCAGCCGCGGATGGTGTAGTCCGGCGGGGCGCTGGGCTGGTGACACAAGGTGCAGCCATGAACCGAGCCGGTACCCGGTTGACCGACTCCGGTGCCGTGGTGATTGGCGTAATTGACACCTATGCGCAATCCGGTCATGTCGTCGGTGCCGGCGAAGTGGCAGTAGCTGCAGTTTCCCATGGGTCTGCCGGTCTCGCCTATGGGCGGGTTGAAATTGTCCATTATGTAGTCGATCAATGCCTCGGTTTCCTGCTTGGCGAGGAGCTGCTCCTCGCTGGGCGAGGGAGGGAGAACCAGCCTGGGACGATAGTAGGCGCGCAGCGCCCCGCGCAGCTGAACGCGGCTGTTGTAGAATCCGATTCCCGGCCAGGGGGTGGTCAGGGAGATGTCGTAGTGGTTCTCGCGGTCTCCAGGGTTGCCGATGGGATCCGGGATCCTGTGATCGCCGTTGGGATCATCGATGAGGCTGCCGTGGCAGTTGTGGCAGTTGGCCAGCTGCGCGTTCTCCGTGAGGTGATGTACGGATGCGATAAGCCTGCCGAGCTGGTTCTTCTTTTGGGTATGACAGCCATTCAGGCAGTCGCGGAACCCCTCGTCCAGTACCAGCTGTACGGAGCCCCCCGCTGGGCGTGACCCATCCTCCCTCCACACCAGCTGATGACAGGTGACGCATTTGTGGTTGCCGTCCGGGGATCTCTCCGGGAAAGGGGAGGCTGAGAATCTTCCGATGGGGGTGTCTATTCTCAGGTGGTGCCGGTCCGGCAGATACCCGCTCTTGACCGGCGCGGCGGCTTTCCCCGGATTACCGTGGCACTCCAGGCAGGTGGCGCTCGTCATGTCGCGGTAACGTACATCCGGAACCCCGAGGTACTGGTTCACCGGGGGAGGAGGAACATTGGCCCATGTCATGGATGGCGATACGATGACCACCGTGGCGATGAGGGCCAGAAACCCCAGTCTGAATATCGCCGGCGCCCTGCCGAGGTGGTAACCGATGATGCGGCTCATCCCGGATGTGCCGGGCCGAGACGCAGCCGGCAGGGAATGGCATGCCCTTTCCGGACGGCGCAACACGGCGGGGGCCGATCCGGGACGCCCCTTGGCCCGGGATCTCGGGGTCGCTCTGAAGGCCCCTTTGCCGTCGATTGTCTCGGTAAGTTGCATACTGCGTCTTCTGATCGGGTAGCAGGTCGTCCGGCACCTGCAGGCCATGCTTTCGCTTGTGACAGGGCGCCGGGGTATCGAACAGCGCTTCCGGAGCGGGTTCCGACACGGCTGGGCGGCCTGCTCTCCGGAGCCGTACGGGAGCGCGCCAGACGGTTGAGGCCGCGCCCTCTCTCTAATACGAGGTGGTGCCGGGATATGTCAATCTTTTCGGTAAAACATATAATAAGGGGCGGCCGGCGGGGAAGATGGGTAGCCGTAAATTCATACAATTGTTACAATGGGGCATCACCCGCACTATTTGGCGAAGACCCGTTACAATAGGGGTGATCCAAGGGCGCGTGAAGACGTCCGGATGCATGATCCGCGAAGTTCCGTTTTCGCTGCTCTTCGGGATCTGAGCAGAAGATGGCCGGTGGCGCCGGTTTTTCCTGCCAATGGCTTGAAGGATTTTGCATCTTCTTGTCAGTTCACCGTTGATCGAGAGGTGAGAGCGTCAGAGAATTGGTGGTGAGCGGCCGCTGTGCGCCGTCCGCCCCCGGAAGGGGGTGAAAAGGCCGTAAATCGTATGGGTGAAATGGTAAATCATCCTTGACAGGCAGAATGCACGCCGGAAGATGGTCGGCAGAAGGGGATTGGGGAGAGTTTGGGATAGCCGGAGCAGTTGCAATTGGCGCAGGCGGTGGCTATCCGCCACTCCCCGGTCAGACGGCCCCAATCCCCTTCTGGTTAACGATTATGTGGCGTGCATTCCGCCTGTCAAGGACGGAGCCGCTACGCGATGATTTACCATTTCACCCATACGATTTGAGGAAGATCATCCTAAATTATTACCTTGAAAGAGTACTGGCATACGGTTGTCCATTGCCGCACGGGACAGGTTGTCTCTCTCTGGTCGCCGCAACGGGAGGAGAGAGGAGGCGAGCGGCTCCAGGTCGGAAATGTTGACCGGGCAACAGATGGTAACAGTGACGGAACCAGTCACTTCGATAATGGCAGGGGGCTAATTCATGCGTAACTACATTCTGAAAACACTATTGACCATCGTGATTCTGGGAGTTGCGGCGCCATGCTGGGCGGCGGTATTCCACGTGGACGATTTCGGGGATGCGGGCGATGCCAACCTGGAGGACGGGGTGTGCCGGACGGAGGACCGGAAATGCACCCTCCGTGCCGCTGCGCAGCAGGCCAAACGGAACTCCTGGACGCGGATTGTCCTCCCTGACGGAACCTATGAGCTCAGCTCCGGCAAGCAGATAGATCTCAGTTCCAATCTGCGTATCGAAGGAGGGGGAGCGGACAGGGTGGTCATCAGCGGGATGAAGAAAACCCGCGTGTTTCACGTTTCGGGGGCGGCCTACGTGACCCTGTCGGGGATCGGGATTAGGGATGGCCGGGCATCCATGGGAGGTGGAATAATGGTCTCCCGCTCCTCAAAGCTGGCAATTGCAGACAGCGTCATCTCCGGCAATTACTCGGGAAATGATGGGGGAGCCCTTTACATAAGTCTGGGCGCCGTTTCCATCGACAACAGCACCATCGAGAACAATGAGGCGCAAGACAGGGGAGGAGCGATATACATCCGCGGCAGCGAGGCGTGGTTGCGGATCAGCGGGAGCGAGCTGAAGAGCAACCGCTCCATCAGCGGAGGCGGAATATATTGTGGCGAGGCGAAGGGTGTTGTTGTGGAAGGGACGATGTTCGAGGGCAACGGATCGGTCGGAACGGGATCCCCGGACGGAGGAGGGGCGATATATAACGACGGCTGCTCCTTTGCTATCGAAGGGGGGGAGTTCACCGGCAACTCCGCCGAGGGAAGGGGAGGTGCCCTGCTCAACGCCGCCCCGGGAGCGTTTGCCATAAGCGGAACGATCTTCTCTGACAACGATGCAACCGGGGACGGAGGCGCCATCTATTCGGGTGGCGCCCTCGACATGCGAAGGGTGTTTCTGCTGGCCAACAGGGGCAGCTCGGGCGGAGCCCTGTATGATGCCGGTGAAAGCAGTCTCTCGCTGCTCACCGTGGCCGGCAATAGCGGCAATGGCGCCCTCTACCGTAACAGCAGCAGCGAAGCGGCCCTGCGATACAGCACCGTCGCGCGCAACGACGGCGGTAACATAGTCAACGAGGCCGGCATCCTGCGGGTGAATGGCAGCCTGATAGCGGGCGCCAGGGGTGGCTCCGACTGCAGCGGGGAGATCACCAGTACCGGGTACAATCTGGACAGTGACGGGAGTTGCGCCCTGGGTGGGGAGGGTGACATATCATCCGCGGATCCGCTTCTCGTTGCGGCGCCGGGTGGCAAGGGCTACGAGCCCGGTGGCGGCAGCCCGGCGCTGGATGCCGGTTCTCCCGACTGCCCTCCGCTGGATCAACGGTTTCACAAGCGGCTGGGTAGGTGTGATATCGGCGCCCTGGAGAGGGGTGGGGCTGCGGTTCAGGCCGGTACCATATCGTTCGGGGAGTCCAGGTATATGGTCAGGGAGGAGGATGGAGCCATAGAGATCACCTTGACACGCGCCGCCGGAAACGAGGGGGATGTCTCCGTACGGGTACAGGAAGCAGGCATGGGCACGGCGCGGGCCGGGGCCGACTTCAGGCGTTTCGACGGGCTGCTCCGGTGGTCTGACGGTGAGTCGGGGGACAAGAAACTGCGTATCGAGGTGATTCAGGATGGCGTCACGGGCGAGAGGATTGAGTCTCTGGCCATGTTTCTGGGTGCCCCATCGGGCGGCGCCGGGTTGGGCGCCAACAGGAGGGCGGTGCTTGACATAGTCGATGCCGGCGCCCGGTTTGGGGAGCTGGCGTTCGAGAACGCCAGCTACGCGGTGTCGGAGAACCAGGGAAGCTTGTCCGTTGTGGTAAAGCGCAGCAACGGAGATGTGGGAAGGGTATCGGTGAAGTACGCAACCGGGGACAAGGAGGCCGCGGCAGGCAAGGATTACGGTGCGGTATCTGGAACGCTGGTGTTCGCCGACCAGGAGGTGGAGAAGAGCATTACCATTCCCATAATGGACAATAGCATCAAAGATGGCGACCGGACCTTCACCATCGAGCTCAGCGATATCACCGGTGGGGCCGAGGCGGGGCGCTTCAGTAGCGCTACAGTAACCATTAATGACGACGAATCCGGCGGCACGGCAAGAGGAGGCAGCGGTGACGCCGGCTCAGGGGCAGCATCTGGCGGGACCACCGGTAGCGCAAGCAGCGGCGGGGGTGGATCGCTAGGCCTGTTCCTTCTGTTGGCGCCGCTTGGTCTGGGGGTTGCGCTCCATGTGGCCTCCGGACTCCGGCGGAAAGCGGGGGCTGCCACCGGCTGGTAGCCCCTCGGCCAGCCCGGAATTCCGCCGGTTTGAGGCCGAACGGCCCCGCCCATGCGGCCGTCCGGACGAGCCGTCCGGGACAGGGGCAGACTGGATGGCCGACCGGATCGCCTGCTCGATCCCCTTCTCCAGCCAGCGGGTGATGTTGGGGTGGGGCACCAGTCCCCGGCTGTTCATTTCGAAGTCGGCTCCCTCCAGCAGGCGCTGGTAGGGTCCGGCTCCGTATAACCGGTTGGATATGATTAGTACCCTGCCGCCGTCCCGGTTGCCCCTTTCGATTGCCTCCCGGATCTGGCTCAACGCCCGTTTCCTCTTGTCCGGCCAGTCCTCGCGCATGGTCATTGCCTCGATGCTCTTGAACGGGCGGGGCAGATTTCGCCGAATCCGCTCGATGTTCCTTCTGGTAGTCTCCAGCCAGCGCTGATTGGCCTCGTCGTCTCCGGCACCGTGGGCGAGCAGGATGACCGTTTCCTCCTCGGGCCGCTTGCTGATCTCCAGAATGCGCTCCCGGAGAATCTCCGCCACAAGCGGATCCTCTTCGTAGCCGCCAAAGGCGTGGAAGATCGCGCTGCTGCGGATCCGCCGTGGCGGGGTGCCGCCGTGGTGGCCGGAGGGCGGCTCCCGGGATAGTCCGAGGATATAGTCGGTTCTGGCTTTCATACTCTCGCCCATGGCGTACATGCGTACGAAGATGATTCGCGTGATTCCGTCCTGCTCCAGCTTGCGCACTGCCCGTCCCAGGATCAGGGGATCCCCCATGCCTGGGGCAACTTCGATCCGGTAGCGTTTGCGCAGCGGGGCGATTACCCGCTCCAGACCATCGTTGTAGGGCCGGGTGGAGCCGTGAGGCATGATCAGTACGCCAATCCGGTCCGCCGATAGGGGTGAATGGAGGTTGGCGGTGTGCCTCAGCCAGGTCAGCACTTCGGGGTGGGGCAGCAGGGGATCCCCTATGGCAATGTCGAATTCGCCGAACTTGCGTATCAGCCGGCCTTTCTCCGACATCCGGTGGTCGAATTTTGCGCCGATGGTGACAGGGATGAGCAGCGTCCTCCCTTTCCGGGCGGCGGAACGTATGATCTGCTCATCGACGGCGGCGTTTCTCTCTTCATGGTCTTCCGCGTCATGATCGCGGTAGATATGGACGGATATCTCCTTGAACCGGTGGCGGTCGGTCACCTCTTGCAGCAGGTTTTCGATATCTGTCCTGATGCGCCGTTCTTCGTTTTCGTTTTTCGCGCCGCCGGCTACCAGGATCAGGTGCTCCCGAGAGGGATCTTCGCTCAGCGCTTCCACCCTGTCGAGCAGGATCTGGGCGACAAGGTGGCTCCCCGCCATGGGTGGCGCCCACTGGACCACGGCATTCTTCCCGGCCTCTCCTATCATGGCGCGGTACCGGCCCAGAGTGCTGTCGGCTGCCGATAGAAACATTGGAATTGCGACGATATTGCGGACATCTTTGGCCTCCAGTTCGGCCACCGCCCGGTGGATGTAGTCGGCGTAGCCACGTTCCACTCCCTGACGGTCCCTGCCGATCAGGGCGGCGGCGACCAGATGTGTCTGCCTGAACTGTGCCACCACCTCGTCGATCTCCCGGTTGCCGAGGAAGCCCCGATCCTCGGCCACAACCAGGAAGCCGGTCTTTCCCGTTCCGGCAGCAGTAGCGCAAGACGCCAGGATGAGCAGACAAAAACCCAGTCCGGCGGAAGTGGGGATAATACGGTTGTTCATAAGATATTATCGCTCCATGTTTTTCTGAAGTTCATGCCGCGGGGAACGAAACACAGGCTTCCCGGCCGGCCGGCGGAAGCGGTGGCGGCTACCGTCCTTGCCGCTGCGGGAACGGGCGTTGCGGGTTTCGTTGCCCGCCCGGGCACCGTGTGCCGGATCATCTTCCCGTCCGGTTTCCATATCCCGCTTCAGCTCATCCACCACCATCTTTACCCCTTTCCAGAACCCCAGGGCGGGGTTGTCCGGCTGCCCCTGGATCCGGCACTCCCGGATGGCATTGCTGGCCATTCGGTCCAGTTCCGCTATGCGCTCGTTTGTCATGCTCAACCTCCTTATGTATCAAAAGAAAAACCCGCTTCCCGGACCAAACGGAGGAACGGTGCTTCAAACAGTGGGAAGCGGGGGAAATTGTTAGTACTCCGTCAAGGTGATAACTCGGGATGCAGCCGGTCAGAAAGCGGTTAGCTGCCAGGCGCGCGACCGCAGGACTAGCTATAGCTAATTCAAGGGAGCGCAACACCGCAGATGACCGCTTCCTGCCCGGCCCGAAGGGAGCGCCCCAAACCGGCCGATGCTGCGTTGCAGTCTTTGGAAAGGGCATGCCATTCCCTGCGGACTGCGCCTTGCCCTGGCCGGTTTGGGAAGCTCTGCATCCCGAGTTATCACCTTGACGGAGTACTGGGCACCGGTGTTTCATTGCCGCTCACAACCTGCCGGTTCCACCCTGCCCGGATGCGATCCAGCGCCACCGTTTCGCCATGCGCCGATACTGGCACAGCTTCCAGCGGGGGATCTCCTCGTCCGCTTCAGGGTGGGCGAGCAGTGCCGCCAGTCGTTCGGTGATCTCCGCGGCAAGCCGTTCAGATCGGCGGTTTCGCTGATATCTGCGGATGCACAGCTCCAGGCTCTCCTCGATTTCATGTGGCGGTGGCATGCGTGTTCCTGGCGGCGGTACACTCCGCTCTTCCGGATCCGCAGGTTTTCCTCCTCCGTCCACCGATCCGGATGTGGTTGAAGGGTGGGCATCCCTGCCCGTACGGTCTCTTCCTGGGAAAAAGGGGGTGTGGGTCGTCATGGGGGGTTCTCCCCGTCGTTTGCCCGTACCTCGACGTAGGACATCATGCCCCGCGCGGCGTGAGGCAGGATGTGGCAGTGGAACAGCCAGCCGCCGGAGCGGCCTCTCAGGTTCCCGGCGGGATCGGCGTTGACGATGGCATCTGCTCCGCCCCAGGCAACGGTTTCCGCCACCGTTCTGCCCGGGCCGGGCGCAAAGCGGACGGCTACTCTGACCGTTGTGCTGGTCCCCCTCATGCCGGGGCGGCGCGGCAGATCGACGGTATCCTTGTTCTCCCGATATGGTGCCGGAACGGCTGCGATTACGTTGCCTCCGGCATCCTTGCTGATGGTCTCCAGTACCTGAAAGAAGAAGCCATGCAGGTGGAAGGGGTGGTCGGTGGCGGTGGTGTTCACCAGGTTCCAGATCCGGGTTTCGCCAACTTTCGCATCGGGAGCATCCTCCGTGGTCAGCTCGCCAAAGCTCTTGCCGTTGATGAGAAACCGGACGTTGCCATCGCCGTCGGGCGCGCCGTGACTGAATACGAATGTCTGTTCGATCGCCCCGGTGGTTTCGAAGGGTTCTATGGTGCGCAGCGTTTCGGGTAGGTTCGGTGCGCCGGAGGTGGTTCCGCCCTCCACGAATGCCAGGGTCATCAATGGAACCCGGACATCCGTCCGGACGCCTTTGCGATAGACCGTCAGCTCACTGCCGGGCTCTCCGGCAGGTGTCAGCACGATGTCTGCACGCTCACCGGGAACCAGGGTGATGTCGTCGAGACCGGAGATCGGTTTTTCCAGCAGTCCGCCGTCGCCGCCAATCCGGGTCAGCTTGTGGCCGGGAACCTCGATCCGCATGTAGCGCTCGTTGGCGATGTTGACCAGCCGCCAGCGCAACGGTTCTCCGGATACCACCTCCATCTTCGGCAGTTCCAGGCCATTGACCAGCCACAGGAGATCGCCGTCTTTTTGCAGGGAGATTTCGCCGCCCGTTCCGATGCGGATATCATCCAGTATCAGGATATCCTGCCGGATTTTGCCGAGCGGTTTCAGGTGCGGCCGCCGGGTGTCGGATATCTCCTCCGATACCAGCAATGCCCCGGCCAGCCCCATCTCCACCTGCACATCGGTGCGCAGATGGGGGTGATACCAGAACAGCGACGGGTCATCGACCGTGAACCGGTAGCGAAACGATTCCCCCGGCTGGATCGGATGCTGTGACAGGGTGGAGCCGTCCATGTCCGCCGGCACGCGGACGCCGTGCCAATGGATGGTGGTGGGCTCCGGCAGGTTGTTGGTGAAGTTGACGATCAGGGTGTCGCCGGCATTGGCCTTGATCACCGGACCGGGCACGATGCCGTTATAGGTGTAAACGCGCGAAGAGAGGCCCCGGGCGATCTCGACGGTGCTCACTTTCGCCTCCAGATCGATCTCCACGATACGCGGATCCGGGTTGATATCCGGGGCGATTCGCAGGCTGCGAACGCTCTTGCCCGTTTCGTTCCGCCTCTCCGGGCCGGGTGACGGGTCATGGAGGCAGCCAGGCAACAGCAGCGCCGGCAGCGCAAACTTCAACAGGGTCATGAAAGCATATCCGGAAAACGGCGCCGGTCTGCCGTTTTTCGAAGAGCAGGAGTGGAGTGGTGGCCGTTTCATGTCAGTTGGGCGTCACCGTGAACGCCACCCGCATCCCCTCGCCATAATGGGACTCCTGCTCCTCCTCGTCCCAGATATTGCAGATCAGCACATAGTTACCGGGCTCCAGATCCATCGAGGTGACATGGACCTCGGGCCCGACGCCAATATCCTCAATCTCGCCTGCTATCGTTATCCCTGCGCCGTCCTCATCGACGACCTGCCGCATATCCACCGGCAGTTCCGCCGCAGCCAAGTCCGTTTTCACCACCACGAACTCGTGGGTGTCATCCGGCCCCTTGTTGGTTACCCGAAAGCTGACCTTACCCGCCTTGACCGCGGTTTTGTCCAGCGAGATGCCCCACTCCTCGAGGGTGACGTTGACCGTCCCGGAGCCGGGGATGGGCGCGTAGCGCAGGGTGATGTGACCGCTGATCCCGCCGGTGTTGTAGTAGCCGATGATCTGGAGCTTGTACCTCCTCGCCGTGCCGGTGTCGATGGCATAGACGCGGTAGTTGGGCCAGAGCCTGCTGTTGCCCTGCAGGCTGTAGGCGTACCAGCTGTTGTTGTTGAACAGTCCGCTGCGGTCGGCCTGGTAGCGGGCGGCGATATCCTCTCCCCCGGCGGTTACGGTGCCGCCCGGGTAGTTGCCAATGTCGGCCTCATCGATCTTTCCGAATGCGCCTCCCTTGCCAAACCCCTTGACCGTTCCGTTGGTCCAGATATTCCAGTCCCGGCCGGAGATATCCACCATGATGTCCCAGCTGCCTGCGCCCAGGCCGGTGCAGTCCACCTGGGAGGCGTTGTCGAAGTCGTAACACCTGCTGCCGCCTTCGGCGCCAATGGCCGCGGTCCAGGTGACGGGGGTGGCGGAGAAGCGGTCGTCATCCTTGCCCTGGACGAACAGCTCCAGCGTGACCTCCTTGTCCGCCTGTGCGATATGGGTTACGCGCATTCTGGCGTAGCTGTCCCCCTTGGCGGATCGAATCAGCCACCAGGCGCCGCTGTTGGCGGTTATGGTGTGGTCTTGTGGGTTGTACAGCCACCAGCCGGCGCTGCTTCCGTCTCCCTCGATCGCCGGCTCCCTGTTCTCCTCTTCGAAGGTCAATGCCATGCTGTCGGTGACGCGCTCGAATGCCGGCAGCTCGCTTTCGGCCGTGGCGGCGAGAAATACCGGGACATTCGGCGACCCGTCGGGCAGGTAGAAATCCTCCTGCCGGTCGGCGATCGCGCCTTTTACCGAACCGGGGCCGGATGCTCCCCCGTTCAGCTTGATCCTGGTGCGCTTGAAGGCGATATGCCATTCGGTGGAGTTATCCGCTTCAGCGTCCGTCAACTCCAGCACCTTTCCCGT
>WFXP01000071.1 GCA_015490535.1 Gammaproteobacteria bacterium | reverse complement strand
GAACCGCCCCCTCCACCCGCGCCGGAGCCTCTGGGCAAACTGGAGATCATCTACTTCCACAGCGACTCCGCGGAGCTGACCAGCGAGGCGCGCGCCAGGCTGGATCGTGTGGCCGCCGAGCTGCAGCGGGTGCCGGAGGCCAAGGTCGAGGTGCAGGGTCACACCGACGACCGCAACACCGAGGCCTACAACATAGCGCTCTCCAAACGTCGCATTCGCGCGGTGATCGACTATCTGGTCGGCAAGGGTATCTCGCTGGATCGGCTGCGCCCGCTGGCCCTGGGTGAGACCAGCCCGGCGGCGAGCAACGCCACGCCGGAGGGCCGCGCCCTGAACCGGCGCGTGGAGTTCAGGGAGCTGGAGAAGTAGCCGCGGCAGGGGAGGGATCCATTTCATCGCGGCTGCTGCGCGACGGGTGGTTCCACGCCGCGCTGGCGGCGGGGGCAGTGGTTTGGCTGCTGCTCTATCTCCTCTATCTGCCGCAGCCTTCGTGGCGGGGATTGGTGGAGAATGCAGGGCGGTTACTGCTACTCTGCGTGGTCTACCCGGTGGTGGAGGAGCTGGCCTTCCGCGGCGCGCTGCAGGGGTGGTTGCGCCGCTTCGCCGCCGCACGCCGCAGCCTTGGCGGCGTGAGCGGCGCCAACCTGCTCACCAGTCTGCTGTTCGTCGCGGCCCACTTTCTCTACCATCCCCCCGTCTGGGCGGCGGCGGTATTCTTGCCCTCGCTGGTATTCGGCTGGTTTCGGGATCGGTACCGGAGCGTGGTTCCTGGCATATTGCTCCACATCATTTATAATTCAGGCTATTTTCTGCTGTTTCTGACACAAGGGCTTACATCATGACCCAACCAGCCAGCGGTTCCGGTTCCGAGCGCCGTCTGGGTTGCCTGCAGGTGGCGGGGCTGCTGCTGGTGGCCATCGTCGCCTCGGTGCTGATCACCATCTGGGTGATCAGGAGCTATCTGTTCGTCTCCGAATTCACTCCGGTCACGCTGGATGCCGGCGAGGAGCAGCAGCTGGAGGCCAAACTGAGGCGGCTCGATCTGCTGGAAGGGGGCTCGAAAGAATCCGGCGAGGAGGAGTCCGGGGGTGCGCTGGAGCCTGAGCCATACAGCGAGGAGGGCGCGGAGAGGGTAATCCAGCTCACCGAGCGGGAGCTGAATGCCCTGCTGGCCAGGAATACCGATCTGGCGCGCAAGCTGGCCATCGACCTGTCGGACGATCTGGTCAGCCTGAAGCTGCTGCTGCCCGTGGACGAGGATTTTCCCATGCTGGGCGGCAAGATCCTGCGTCTCAAGGCCGGGGCGGAGTTCGCCTACCGGGATGGGCGGCCGGTGGTGATCCTGAAAGGGGTCACCATCATGGGGGTGCCGGTGCCCAACGCCTGGCTGGGAGGGCTCAAGAACATCGACCTGGTCAAGGAGTTCGGCGCCGACGAGGGGTTCTGGAAGGCCTTCTCCGACGGGGTGGCCGACATAGCCATCAGGGACGGGCGGCTTCGGATAGAGCTGAAAGAGTAGCCGGTCCGATCCGGTGTGGCCTGTTTCATGATCGCTCCCTTGCTCCGTGCACTATAGGATCCAGAGGGGCGCCGAATCCTGATTGAGTCTTCCTCAAATCGTGTGGGTAAAATGGTAAATCACCGCGTAGCGGCTCCGTCCTTGACCGGCAGAATGCACTCCACACACTCGGTAACCAGAATGGGATTGGGGGCTGTTTGGCCGGGGAGTAGCGGATATCCACCACCTGCGCCAATTGCAACCGGTTCGGCTATCCCAAAGTCTCCCCAATCCCCTTCTGCCGACCATCTTCCGGCGTGCATTCTGCCGGTCAAGGATGATTTACCCTTTTACCCACACGATTTGAGGAAGACCGTCCTGGCTTATAACCTTGACGGAGTACTAGGTTCCGGTATCGGGCGCGCCGTGGTTGCCTCCCTGTGGGCGCTTTGTGCGGTAACGGCCGGAGCTGCCGAGTACACCGTCCCCGGTGACTACGGCACCATCCAGGCGGCCGTGGATGCCGCCACAGACGGCGATACGGTGGTGGTGGAGCCGGGAAACTACCGGGAGAGCGTGGTGCTGCGCGGCAACCTGGTGCTGCGGGGCCGCGAGACCGCGCGAACCATCCTGGAAGGGCAGGGCCAGGACCCGGCCATCGCCGTCTCGGGGGTGAGCGGGGTGCGGATCAGCAACTTCACCTTCGCCGGCGCGGCGGACGGGGTGCGTATCTCCGGCGCGGCCGACGTGATCATCGCCGGCAACGTATTCATGGACAGCGAAGGAGTGGCGCTGGATGTCCGGGATCAGTCCGGGGTACAGGTGATCAACAACACCTTTGTGGGCAACGCCACCGCCCTGCGCCGCAGCCATGCCGGGGTCGTGATCCGCAACAACATCTTCTACGACAACGGCACCGCCATAGCCCCTACCACCCTGGAGGGCGGAATCAGCTACAACGGCTTCCAGGTCAATGATGACAACGGCGCCGTGGGCGGCAACGCGCTTCTCGAACCCCTGCTCAGGATGGTCAGCTCGGCGCGCCGGGACTTCCATCTCCGCTACAACTCCGAAGCCCGCGACGCCGGAGACCCGAATGATACCGACATCATCGACGGCAGCCGGGCGGATCTGGGCGCCTATGGCGGAGAGTACGCCGATCCCGTACCATTCCCCGTATATGATGTCATGGCGGAGCCGGATGGCGAGGATACCGTCACGGTGAGCTGGTCCTCCAACCCCTCCTATCTCACGGCGGGATACAGGCTTTACTACGGCACTGGCGGGGGATACTCCGGCAGCGATGCCAGCGAGGGGGTCTCCCCCCTGGATGTGGGCAGGGTTACCAGCTTCCGGTTGAGCGGGCTCGCCCCCGCCAGCGCCGGACTCGGAGCGCCGCAGCTGGCGCGGCCCGCCCCCTCTCACAGGGCGTTGACCATCAGCTGGAGCCCGGTGAGCGGCGCCTCGGGATACCGGCTGCGGTACGGCATCGACAGCGTCCAGGAGCATGAGATCGATGTGGGGCAGGTCACCTCCTACCGGCTCACGGGGCTGCAGAATGGAACCGGCTACCGTATCGCTGTGCAGGCATACAGCCAGGCGCGGTACCGTTTTGCCGTCACGGTGTACGACACTACCGACGCCAGGAACGAGAGCGTCATCGCCGCCGGCAGCAGCGCCGAGGCGGGGGTGGGCCCGGTGCGGGACGGGCCGCTCTCCAGCGAGGTGGTGGCGGTTCCCGAGGCGCTGCAGCCCTATCCGGACCTGCCCGACGAGGGGTGTTTCGTGGCCACGGCCGCCTACGGTTCCTATCTCGCACCCGAGCTGCGGACGCTGCGTGAATTCCGGGATCGCTATCTGCTTCGCACCGCCCCCGGCAGGGTATTTGTAGGTTGGTACTACCGGCATGGTCCGGAGGCGGCGCGCTGGCTGGAGAGCCACCCCGGACTCAAGCCGCTGGTGCGTGCCGCGCTGCTGCCGCTGGTGGTGCTGGCCGGTCTGCTGCTGCAGGGTCACGGTCCGGTCCTGGCCGCCTTGCCGGTGGCGGGACTGCTCCTGATGGTGGTGGCCTCCGGACGCAGAAAGAGAGGGGTGGCGAGAGAGGGGTGTGGGGTTCGATGAGCATGTTCAGGTACTGGTCGGTGGCCCTGGCGGCCGCGCTGTTCAGCTGCGGGATCACGGCGGCCGCCGAGGAGCTGCCGCGCTGGTCGCTGGAGATCAAGGGGGGCAGCTTCTTTCCCGATGAGGACAAATGGAAGGGTTACTACGGCGACGACAAGACCGGCCAGTTCAGCATGGCGTTCGCCTGGAAACCGCTGCGTCAGCTGGAGCTGGGGATCGATGGCGCCCGGATCCGGGACCGGGGCCAGGGGGTCGCCCCGCAGCAGGGGGAGCTGTCGGGAGAGGTGACCCTGGATCTCTATCCCATGCAGATCTTCGTCCTGGCGCGGGGGGTGTTCAGCGAGGGGCAGTGGCTGGTGCCCTACTTGGGCGGGGGGTGGAGCCGCGTCTACTACGAGCAGGATATTCGCGGCCAGGAGACGCGGCGCGGATCGGCGACCGGCAGCCACCTGCGCGGCGGAATACAGCTGCTGCTGGATAACATCGACCGCCCCACCGCGGCCGGTTTCCACGACAGCTTCGGGGTGCTGAACAGCTACCTCTTCATCGAGGTGTCGCGCAGCAGCGTGGAGATTGGAGCGGAGCCCGTCCAGCTGGGGGGCACCAGCTATCAGGCGGGGCTGCTGTTCGAGTTCTGACATCAGCGGCGGGGCAGCTCGTCCAGAGGTTCGTTCCACTCCTCCTGATTCATCTCGGTATCGGCAAACAGGGTTTCGCTGCTGTCCAGTTCGTCGTAGGGTCCGGACCAGTTCTCCGGCTCGGGGACCGGTTCGATCTCTAGCTGCCCCCAGTCCTCCCGGTCAATCTCCTCCAGGCTGCCGTCGAAGTACTGGAGCATTATGGTCTCCGCATCCTCGTCCACCGCCACCACCACGAACTCCTGTCCCTTGTCGATGTGCCGGTACCACTGATCCACGGCCGGTTCCGGTTGCGCATTCATGTCTCTATCCTCCCGATGTCCTGCAAATTCTAGGGTGTTTGCTATGTTTTGAGTATAGGCAATGGTGCCGAACTGTTGGGAGAGGGCCACACAATGACCGGCGGCAGACAGGTACAGCAGGTGGGAGCCCCCGATCCGGAGCTGAAGAACTCCCCCATTGCGGACGAGGCGAGCGACGAGTTCGAGGTGCTGAGGCAGGAGCTGCCCGGAGAGCCGGGCTGCTACTTCAACGCTAGAAGCTATCCCAGTGGCAGCTACGTCTGCAGCGGCGGGACGCTGCTGCGCTGCGACTACGGCATCTGGGTACGGCAGGGGGGATGTGACCCCGACAATCCCTGAGCCGGGCAGGCAGGAGAAGGCGGGATGAGCGGCCAGGCAGCACGGCGCAGCGACGGCGTCCGGGTGGTGAGCGATGAAAACCGCTTCCCTCT
>WFXP01000070.1 GCA_015490535.1 Gammaproteobacteria bacterium | reverse complement strand
TTCCGGGAGAGCACCGTCACCACCCGGTTGCCCCCCTCCCCCATCAGCAGATACAGGGCGGCGCGCAGGCTGCGCATGCTCTGCGCCGCTGGATCGTCCGGCTCCACCGCCGCAAGGGGGGCCTCCTGCCCAGCGCGCTGCAGCTCGCCCTGCCTCCTGCTGCGAGGAACCGTGGCGCGTACCGGCAGCTCGTACTGCCGCTCGAAGCGCTCCGGATCCGGCCCGGAGCGCCTCCAGTAGTAGATGAGAAGCGCCGCCACCAGCGCCAGAGCGACAAGCCACCACCAGGGATCCGGGAGTGCCCCGGCGAGGGAGGATCCGGCGACTTCCGCGCCGGGAGTCTCCGCCGGCTGCTGTGCCAGCGGCGGATTGGCGGCCGGAGCACTCATTCCACCCACCACCGCCGCAACGTTTCATGCAGGGAGGCGGTGGCGGCGCCGGGGTCATGGCCTGGATGCGGATTTGCCCCCGCCCGAGTGATGGACCATTGAGCAGATAACGGTGGCAGGCGGCGAGAACGGCGCAAGGGCTGACCCGGCAGCACCCCGATGACATTGTGCACTTTGCTCATACCCCCGATGTATTTCTTAACTACAGCGGCTTGTGGCGGAGTTCCGGCGGCTACGGGAACCGTCCGGGTCAGCTCAATTTGGGAATCCAATCGGAGACCCCTCTGGAGATCAGCTCAAACACCTGCCGGAACACCTCTTCGGGGCGGCGGTAGGGGTCGGGAATGTCGAAGTCACCCCACTCGCCCAGACGGTAAACCCTGCCCCGGGCGCTGGGTTCGCTGCTCTCTATGGCGCGCTTCTGCTCCCGGTCCATCACCAGGATCACGTCAGACCAGCGGATCAGCTCGCTGTTCAGCTGCTTTGCCATATGTTCGGAGATGTCGATACCGCGCTCCCACAACAGCGTCTGCACCATCTCCTCGGCCGGATGGCCCACCAGGGCGCCCAGTCCCGCCGACTGCACCTCGTAATCCTCCCCTCCCTTCTCGCGCAACCCCTCCCGCAGCAGCGCCTCCGCCATCGGGCTGCGGCAGATATTGCCGATACACACCACCATAATCTTCCGAAACATCGCCAGCATCCTGAACCGGTTCTTTACCGCAGCGCAAGTATACCAAGACAATCGACGATGATGCTTGATTCGTAGTGCTCCGCAGGTTCCGGAGCGAGGCGTATTTGCGATCTCCCCGCCAATTGAGGGCCCTGCGCACCCCCGCCTCTGTTACACTCTGCCCAGCGCGCCGGGGGCTCCCCCGGAGATGGCGCCACCCACACAGGTGAAAAGGGCATGTCGGAGAATACGGCGGAGACCATCATTACCGAGCACCAGGCGTTCAGTGAGGCGCTGCATACGCACGCCTTCGGCAAGGCGCTGCAGATGCTCAACGAGATGAACTCGGCGGAGGTTGCCCACCTGCTGGAGTCGTTGCCGGCCGACGATCGCGACCTGGCATGGGATCTGGTGCGCACCAAGCTGGAGGGTGACGTGCTGGTCCACGTCAACGACAACCTGCGCGCCCAGCTGATTGGCAAGATGGAGCCCCACGAGCTGGTGGCGGCCACCAGCGGCCTGGAGACGGACGATCTGGCCGATCTGCTGCCGGACATGCCGGACGAGGTGTTCAACCAGGTGCTGCGCTCCATGGACGAGCAGAACCGGCAGCGTCTGGAGTCGGCCCTCTCCTACCCGGAGGACTCCGCCGGCGGCATGATGAACATGGACACCGTCACGGTGCGTGCCGACATCACCGTGGATGTGGCGCTCCGCTATCTGCGCCGCCACCGGGAGCTGCCTGGGCATACCGACACGCTGATGGTGGTGGACCGTGAAGGGAAGTTTTCGGGGGTGGTTCCGCTGACCACGCTGCTCACCAGCTCCCCCGAGGCCACCCTGGACAAGATCATGCGGCGCGACGTGGAGGCGATTCCGGCCGACATGCCTGCCCACGAGGTGGCCAAGCTGTTCGAGCTGCACGATCTGGTGAGCGCCCCGGTAGTGGACGGCGCGGGCATGTTGCTGGGGCGCATCACCATCGATGACGTGGTGGACATAATCCGCGATGAGGGGGAGCACTCCCTGATGAGCATGGCCGGCCTGCATGAGGAGGAGGATCTGTTCGCTCCGGTGGTCCCCAGCGCCCGGCGCCGCGCCCTCTGGCTGGGGCTCAACCTTCTCACCGCATTTCTGGCCTCCTGGGTGATCGGCCTGTTCGACGCCACCATCGAGAAGCTGGTTGCGCTGGCGGTGCTGATGCCCATCGTCGCCAGCATGGGAGGCATAGCCGGCAGCCAGACCATGACCCTGGTAATCCGCGGCCTGGCCCTGGACCAGATCAGCGATCACAACGCCCGCAAACTGCTGTTCAAGGAGGCGGCGGTGGGCCTGCTCAACGGAGTGATGTGGGCGGCAACGGTGGCCGCGGTGGCCTGGCTCTGGTTCCGGGATCCCTATCTCGGCGCGGTGATAGCCGCCGCCATGATCATCAACCTGGTGGTAGCCGCCTTCGCCGGGGTCACGCTGCCGCTGCTGCTGCGCAAACTGGGCGCCGACCCCGCCCTGGCGGGGGGCGTGGTGCTCACCACCGTCACCGACGTGATCGGTTTCCTCTCCTTTCTGGGTCTGGCGACGATATTTCTCATCTGAACACAGAGGATGGCTTTTTCCGTCTTCCGTCTTCCGTCCTCTGTCTTTCGCCCTCCGTCACACCAGCCCCCCATGGAGAAAGCTGCGCACCACCAGAATCAGCAGGATGAGCCCGATCCCCAACAGGGTGAAGCCGAGAAAGTGGAACAGCCGTGAACGGGCGGGTGAGGGGGGTGAAACCAGATGCTTCTCCAGTTCGCCACTCTCCACCAGCCGCCGGTACTCCTCCGGTCGCTCCTCCTTGAACTCCTCCAGATCCCAGCTGCCGCTGAACATGACGATATCCAGCGGGAACTTGCCGGGGCGGATGTGATTGTTGAAGAAGTGCACCACAAACAGGGTCATCACCGCCAGAAACGCCTCAACCCCGTGAGCGATGGCGGCCACGTTGAGCACCCAGCCCGGCAGCAGATTGCCGATGGTGTCGGAGAACCAGAGCATCATGCCGGAGATGCCGATCACCAGCGCGCCCCAGTAGACCGCCCAGTAGTCGAACTTCTCCCAGTAGGTCCAGCGGTCGAACCGTGGCTGCTCCCCCTTGCCGAGAAACCACCTGAACTGCCCCACCATATCCTCCCAGTCCTTCCGGCGCGGCAGCAGGGAGTCCGGCCCGAACCAGTCAAAGCCGGGATTTCTGCGGATGTTGCGGATCACCGCAACCGCATGGCCCACCACGGCACCCATGAATACCACCGCCGCCAGGCGGTGCACGGTGGTAAACAGATCATGGCCACCCGCCATCTCCACCACCCATACCGCCCACGGGGAGTTGGCGTACATCACGGACATTCCGGTAAACACCAGGGTCATCACCGACAGCGCCACCGCCCAGTGGTTGAGCCGCCACTGCCAGGAGAAACGGCGGAAATGACGGCCGCTCCGCCTGGGGGGCCGCTTCACCCGGTAGGGATAGCGCCTGGAGTCCACCACCCGCCACTCAATTACCCGGGACCGGATCTCCCGGTAGAACCAGAGCATGGAGTGGGTGTAGAAGAACAGCAGCACCAGCAGCACTATTCCCACCATGATCTTGGCGGTCAGCCACATGTACGGATAGTTGTCAAAATCGTGGGTATTGCCGTGCACCCGGTACTTTATGAAGTTGTTGTTGGCGTTCTCGTGGCACTCCCGGCAGGTGGCCAGTCTGTTGTCGCCGCTCACCAGCGCCCGCGGATCGTCGATGGCATGCGTGGCATGGGGCCGGTGGCAGCTGGCGCACCTGGCCGCCCGCTCACTGCCCAGCCAGGCGAGGGCGCCATGGGTGGTGGCGAGATAGGACTCCACCTCGGGCAGATGGCAATCCCCGCAAGAGTCGGTAACCAGCCGGTGCGCGGTCAGTCTCTCTCCGGTAATGCGGTGTGAGGTGTGGCAGTCGCTGCAGGTGGCGCTCTCCCCCCGCCAGGGACGGCGCAGATTGGCGCCGTGCACCGACAGGCGGTAGGCCTCCAGCTCTCTGACGTGGCAACTGCCGCACATCCGCGGCGACCTGCCCGGATGGGTGGTGGAGCGGGGGTCGTCGGAGCGATAGACATAGTGGGCGGTGTGACACACCTTGCACGCCGCATTGTTCTCGATGGTGGGATCGCCGTGGATGGAGAGCTGGTAGCGCCGCGTGGCAAGAACGGTCTTCGCGCGGCTGCCTGGTTCGCCGCGCACCCGGCGCCCGCGCCGCTGGCCTCCACCCCGCTCCTCCGCCAGCCGGGCGTGGCAGGTGACACAGTCCACCACCTGCAGGCCGTCGTCGTGGGGCAGCTCCTCTATGTCCGCATGGCACTCGATACAGGAGAGTCCGCCATGCACGCTCTGCCGCAGCGCCGCCTCCTCAATGTCCAGGGAGCGCATGGGCCCCTCCCCGGTCGCTCCCACAGACACCGCAAAGCCGCTGACGCCATGACAGTCGAGACAGGCGCCGTCATCCAGCTCCGCTCCGGCGGCAAGGGAGAAAGCCGGCAACAGCAGGCAGAAGAGCAGGTGCAGAGGCATTCCGAGCGGCCCGGAAAAGGGAGGGGAGACGGCCCCCGCCCGGACCCTTCCGGGGCGGGGACCCAACCCCCGGCTACCCCTCGGGCTTCAGGTTGAAGCCGTGGTTGTCACTGTCCGAGGGCGACCAGAACCTGGGCGGCTCCTTGCCCAGGAACCAGCGGTGCATCTCGGAGTTGAGCACCTCGTCCAGGGCAGCCCGCACCTTCCCGGCCGCCTCATGCTTCCCCTCCCTCTCGGCCCTTTCGATGATCTCGCGGATCTGCGGCACCATCTCCATATAGAAGCGGTGGGCCATCTCGTAGAACCCCTCCCACTGCACGTAATCGGGCGCCTGCATGGCGGCGCCATGCCGCGCGCGGCGCCCCTCGTGATGCCAGAGGAAGAACCAGGTCCACTCCACCTCTTCATCAAACTTGGTGTCGGTGAGCAGCCCCTCCGCCTGCATCAGCTTCATGAGCCTCATGCCCGGCTTGGCGTACTTTTCGTTATAGAGCTCCACCGCGGAGTCCAGCTGCATGTAAAAGTTATCTATCATGCTGCGCCCGTGGCAGGAGGTACAGACGTTTTTCATGTCCTTGCGCCGCTCCAGCCAGGGCTTCACCTTCTTGCCCGCCTTGATCGCCCTGGCATCGATCTTGGTGGATATGGGGGAGCGCAGATCCCACGAGATCCGGGCGCCCACATCGTGCGTGATGGGGAGATCCTTGGTGGCGGACATGTGGCAAGTGGCGCAGGTGGGCGCTGCGCTGTAGTCCTCCCCCACGATCCACTTGTCGGAATCCAGATTCATCTTCTCCCTGTGGGCGCGGTAGTTGATGCCATGGATGGACTCCTCGTAGATCTCCTTCTGGGGATGATCCGGTCCCAGATGACAGCGGCCGCAGTTCTCCGGCTGGCGCGCCTGGGCCACATCGAAGGTGTGGCGCAGGTGGCAGGCGGAGCAGGCCCCCTTGGAACCGTCCGGATTGATCCGCCCGATGCCGGTGTTGGGCCAGGTGGAGGGATCCAGGGAGCCGTCCGACTCAACCCGTACGATGGAGCCGTGGCAGCCGGCACAACCCATGGTCACCACCGGAGAGGTGCCACGCAGCAGCGGCGCCCCCTGCACCACCTCCGCCAGCACGTTGTCCAGCGACCCCAGAATGTTTCCCGCAGTGGCGTGGTGGCTGGCGTCGAACTCGGCGGCGGCCTTCTCGTGGCACTCCCCGCAATCCTTGGGCGACACGATGATGGAGATGATGTGATCCTTGTGCTTGATGGCATCCTTGTCCGACGGATCCGCCTTGTGGCACTCGTAACAGCCGACATTGGCGGCGTAGTGCTTGGAGTTCCCCCACATCTGGTAGATTCCCGGGCTCTTCTCCCTGTGGCAGGAGACACACTCCGCACTCTCCCGGCTCAGGTTCCTGAACCCCTCCAGAATCTCCACCGGCTTCTCCTCTTCCGGGGCGGATCCGGCAGGCCCGCCGGCCGCGGCCGGCGCGGCCTCTCCCGCGCCGCCATCCCCCGGTGGCGCCGACTGCTCCGCAACCGCGCCCCCTGGAACCATCGACACCAGAAGCAACAGGGCCATCCAGCCGGCGACCCCCACCCTTGCAACCGCAGACCGTGTTTCGTTCACCGCATCTCTCCTTGTGCAACCAAAAACTCAACGGTGGAAACAGCAATTTCCAAACCATCTTGTCCGGCACCCCCGCTGCGGCGGGAATGGCTTGATCTGTATGGGGTTATTCAAACCGGAGGAGGAAGGCGCGGAGAACGCCCTGGAAAAACACGCACCAATATCGTGCAAACCAGGACCCTTCGGCAGCAATCGGGGGCCATTTTGGGGCGAAAGCGATGGGCTTCGAACCCGGGTTTCCCGAAAGGTGACGGGGAGCGGATCACCGCCCTGCGGTTTTTCCTTCCCGGCGGGCTACGACAGGGGAGGAGCGGCGTGCCCCACAGGCTGCCTCTTCAGAGGATCTTTCCCTTCAGAAAGGCCAGATGACCCCCAGTGCCCGACTCAGCCACCCCTGCCGGTTGGAGTCGGCGATTACGCCGCGGCCGCCGTAGCTGATGCTGGCGTCGGCCAGCTTGCTGGAGAGGACGGTGTTGTCGGGACCGATATCCTGGGGGCGCACGATACCGGAGACGCGGATGAACTCGCTCCCCTGGTTGAGGGAGAGGGTCTTCTCACCGCGCACCACCAGATAGCCGTTGGCGAGCACCTCCACCACACTCACCGTGACATCTCCGGTCAGGCTGTTGCTCTGGCTGCTGTCACCGGAGCCGCTGAAGGTGCGCTCCGAACCGAATGCCGCCGCCAGGGTGTTGTCCTTGTAGCGCTCCAGGGGAAGCGCTCGCGGAGCGTCGAACCGCACCTGGGCTCCAAACAGGGTTGGGTTGTCCACTTTGACCTCGTCGCTGCGCGAGGTGTTGGTCTTGGCGCTCTTGCTGGCGCGGATCCGTTCGGCGAGCTTTATGGTGAGGATATCCCCGACCCGCCGGGCGCGGCTGTCCCGGAACAGAGAGAGCCCGGCACCCGCCTGGTAGATGCTGCCACGGTTCTTGGCCGCCGGCACCGGAACGGGCCGCACCGGCGCGTAGGCGGGATCGCGCTTGGCCATCTCCGGCGTGCTGCCGCAACCCGCCAGGAGCAGAAGGAGCAGCAGCGGGAAGAAAATCGGAAAATTCATGTCAACTCCCTACAGATTCTGCGAGACGTACTGCAGCATCTGATCGGTGGTGGAGATGGCCTTGGAGTTCATCTCGTAGGCGCGCTGGGTCTCTATGAGGTTTACCAGCTCCTCCACCGCGTTCACGTTGGAGCTCTCCACGCTGCCCTGCAGCACCGTGCCCAGCCCCTGCTGTCCGGGTGCGCCGGTCTGGGGGGCGCCGCTGGCGGCCGTCTCCAGATAGAGATTCTCCCCCACCGGCTCCAGTCCCGCCGGGTTGATGAAATCGGCGATCTGGAACGCCCCTATCTGGGTCGGCTGGGGACTGCCCGCCACGGTCACCGTGACCACGCCGTCAACACCGATGGTGATACTCTGGGCGTCCGCCGGAATCACTATTCCCGGCTCCACCAGATATCCGTTGGAGGTGACCAGTTGCCCCTGCGAATCCAGCCGGAAGGAGCCGTCGCGGGTGTAGGCTATCTGGCCGTCAGGGCGCTGGATCTGGAAGAAGCCGCGCCCCTGGATGGCGATATCCAGCGAATTGCCGGTCTGCACGACATTGCCCTGGGTGTGCTGCTTCTCGGTGGCCACGGTGCGCACGCCGGTGCCCAGCGCCAGCCCGGTGGGCAGGATGGTGTTCTGGCTGGTCTGTGCCCCTACCTGGCGCACGTTCTGGTAGAGCAGATCCTCGAACACCGCCCGGGAGCGCTTGAAACCGGTGGTGCTGACGTTGGCCAGGTTGTTGGAGACCACGTTCAGGCGGGTCTGCTGGGCATCAAGCCCGCTCTTCGCTATCCAGAGTGCCGGATTCATTCCAGTTTCCCCCCTCAGCCGAGCCGCAGCAGCGACCCGGCGGCCTCCGCATTCTCTTTCGCGGTCTTCATCATCTTCACCTGCATCTCGTACTGGCGCTGCACGTTGATCATCTCCACCATGGCCTGCACCGGATTGACGTTGCTACCCTCCAGCACCCCCTGCCGCAGACGCACGTTCACGTCCGGGGTCACGAATCCCCCGTCCCTGAGACGCACCAGGCCATCCTCGCCCTTCATCAGCTCCGCGCGCGGCGGGTTTACCAGTTTGAGGCGGCCCACCTCCACCAGCGTCTGGGCGCTCTGGCCCATGGGGCGTATGGAGATGATGCCGTCGCGCCCGATGGTGACGCTCTCGGCGGGAGGCAGGGCGATGGGACCGTTATCCCCCAGCAGGGGACGTCCCGCCCCGCTCATCAGCACCCCTCCCGGCCCGATGCTCAGGGAGCCGTTCCGGGTGTAGGCCTCGCTGCCATCCTCCGCCTGCACCGCGAACCACCCCTCTCCGTCGATAGCGAGATCCAGATCCCGGCCGGTATGCTGCAGCGGCCCCGGGGCGAAATTGAACCCCGGCCGTTCGCTCATGGCATAGACCCGGGTAGCATGGCCGGGACCGTATAGCGGCATGCTGCGGAACTGGTTGAGATCCTCTCGAAAGCCGGTGGTGGTGGCGTTGGCGAGATTGTTGTTGATGGAGCGCAGCGCCAGCATGCGCTGTTTCGCGCCGCTCATTCCGATGTAGAGCATTCTGTCCACGATCTTTTCCTCACTCTGCCGGTTGCCCGACGCTGGTGCTGCAATCGACATGCCATCTGCCAGCCGATGGGCTAGATTCGATGTTTTCCTTTATTGCTCAATAAGTTGAGCAGGGTAGATGCTAGACATGGGGCAGCGGTCCGGCGCGGCCGCGGCAACCGGCTGCCGCTGCCCGGCAACGGTGGTCCCCATCAGATGCGGAACTGCCCCACCATCTCCCGCAGCTCCCCGGCCAGTCTGGCCAGCTCTCCGCTGGACTCCGAGCACTGCCGGGCATCCCGTTTTGTCTGTTCACCGATTCCGGCCACCATCTCCACGTTGGCATGCACATCCCTGGCAACCTCCGACTGGGTTTGGCTGGCCGCGGCGATCTGCTGGATACGCTCCGACAGTCCGGCTACCATCTCTACAATCCGCTCCAGGGACTCACCCGCCTGATTGGCCATCTCCACGCCGCGCTCCGCCTCTTCGCGCCCCGCCTCCATGGAGACCACCGCGGCTTCGGTACCCGACTGGATCACCTTGACCATCTCCGCGATCTCCTTGGTGGCCCCGGTGGTGCGATTGGCGAGACTGCGCACCTCATCGGCAACCACCGCAAAACCGCGCCCCTGCTCCCCGGCCCGCGCCGCCTCGATGGCCGCGTTGAGGGCCAGCAGGTTGGTCTGGTCGGCGATCTCCTCTATTACCGACACTATCCTGTCAATCTGCTCGGAGTGGTGGGCCAGCTCCTCCACCTTCTGCGCCGACTCCTGAACCGTGGAGGATACCTGCACCATGCCGTCGATGCTGCGGCGCACCGTATCGCCACCCTTCAGCGCCACTTCGGACGCCTGCCGGGCGGCGGCGGTGGCCTCGTCGGCGTGCTGCAACATCTCCCTGGTGGTGTTCTCCATCTGCTCCACGCGCCGGGCCACAGCGTGGGTCTGTCCCGCCTGCCTGCCCGCGCCCTCCTCCATCTGCCGGCTGACCTCCACGATACGGCTGGTGGAACCGGAGAGATACCCGGCAGTGGCGTTGATTTTTGACACCATGGCGTTCAGGTTGCGACTTACCGTGTTCAGGGCGCCGGCCAGTCTGCCTATCTCGTTGTTGCCGGGAATGCGGGAGCTCTGGGTCAGGTCCCCCCGTGCGATCCTGTTGGCCACCCCAACCAGGCCGATGACCGGATCGATAATGGCGTGGTTGAGGATTACATAGATGGCCGCGAAGCCCGCCAGGATAACGCCAAGCATTATCACCACTGACCAGAAAATCAGCTTGCGGTTGTCGTTTGCCCGATGGGTAAAGGCGCTGGTCAGATCGTTGCTGACCGCGCGCAGCCGGTTGGAGCCCGCCAACACATCCCGGTAGGCGCGCCAGTAATCGTCTGAACCGGCCCTGGACCCGAGCAGCGTCTGCACCGAGCTCTCGAACTGCCGCCACTGCTTCTCCACCTGCGCGATGGCCCGCTGGATGGAGAGGTCATCGGCGCCTTCATAGTAGCGGTAACTGGTCATATTCAGATCGGCGGGATACTCACCTCCGGATTTCAGCGCGGCCAGGGTCTGGGTAAAGATCTCTCTGGCGGTTTCATACTCCTCCAGGCTCGGGCTGAGCCGCTGCCGGCCCAGGGCGACATCGTTGGAGTAGACGATATCGTAGCGCCGGATCCCCAGCACATCGCCCAGCCTGAACCCCCCTCCCTTCATGGCGTTGTGGCAGGAGACGCAGGCCTGGACCGTGGCCCGGTCCGCGGTATAGAAGCGCAGGTGCATCTGTCCCTCCTCCTCCACCGGCCGGGAGAAGATCTGCTCCGGATCGCCGGCCAGCGCGGAGTACGCCTCCCTGTCCACCGCGTCGCGCAGACCCATCTCCGGATTGATGGGATCCTCGGCCAGAATGGTTACGGACATCCCGTTTTCGACAGCGAACGACTCCCCCACCAAGCGGGTAAAGGTGGCTGGGTACGGCACCGCCGGATAGGGCTCGTGGGCCGGCGTCATGGAGACCCCGAGCCCCCCCTTTTTGGCGGCCGTCACCACGGTTTCGGTGTAGGCGCTACGCATCCGGGTGATATAGCGGTCAAATTCGGCTATCCTGGTCTCCAGCCCCTGAAGTTCCTTCCGGGAGAGGGCGTAGCCCATGACCGATTTCGCCATCGCCTGGCTCAGCATGCGTTGCCGCCCCGCCGCGTCCACCACATCGGAGTCACTTTTGCTGCCGGCCAGGACGACGAACACGACAGTACCGCACAGTATGGCCAGCAGGGAGCCCAGCAACAGGATCAGCACCGTTTTCGCCTTGATACTAAGAGTGTTCATTCATGTTCTCCCATCCCGCCCTCCGGATAGCCACCGGACAGCTCGAATTTTGCGGCCATACTCGACGGAAAAACGCCCGTCTGGTGCGGGAAATATCGGCGGCGATGAGAGGATCTTTAGCGGGTCCAATTGGGGGGACGCTGAATCCTGATTGGGTCTTCCTCAAATCGTGTGGATAAAATGGTAAATCATCCTTGACAGGCGGAATGCTCGCCAGAAAATGGTCGGCAGAAGGGGATTGGGGAGACTCTGGGATGGCCGGAGCAGTTGCAATTGGCGCAGGTGGTGGATATCCGCCACTCCCCGGCCAGACGGTCCCAACCCCCTTCTGGTTACCGAGTATGGGGCGTGCATTCCGCCTGTCAAGGATGATTTACCATTTTATCCACACGATTTGAGGAAGACCATCCTAATTTATTACCTTGAAAGAGTACTAGAGGGAAGCGGCGCTGGAAGCATATACAGAGCCAGATACCCCGCGTAAAATAGCAGGCCTGACGGAAAAGGATGCAGATCCATGCCGATGAACCTGAATTTTCTGGACTTTGAGCAGCCTATCGCCGATCTGGAGGCAAAGATCGAGGCCCTGCGCTACGCTGGTGATGACTCCGGACTGAACATCAGCGAAGAGGTGGCGCGGCTGCGGGAGAAGAGCCGCGCGCTCACCGAGTCCATCTTTTCCAAGTTGACCGCCGCCCAGGTGGCGCAGCTGGCGCGCCATCCGCAACGGCCCTATCTGCTCGACTACGTGGAGCGCATCTTCACCGACTTCGAGGAGTTGCACGGGGATCGTGCTTACTCCGACGATCCCGCCATGCTGGGCGGGATCGGCCGTCTGGAGGGGGAGCCGGTGATGATCATAGGCCAGCAGAAGGGGCGGGATACCAAGGAGAGGGTGCGCCGCAACTACGGGATGCCACGCCCCGAGGGTTATCGCAAGGCCCGGCGCCTGATGGAGATGGCGCAGAGATTCAAACTGCCGGTTCTCACCTTCATAGACACCCCCGGCGCCTACCCCGGGATAGGGGCCGAAGAGCGGGGTCAGAGTGAAGCCATAGCCCGCAACCTGTTCGTGATGGCACAGCTGGAGACCCCCATCATCAGCACGGTCATCGGCGAAGGTGGCTCCGGGGGGGCGCTGGCCATCGGCATGGGTGACATCGTGCAGATGTTGCAGTTCAGCACCTATTCGGTGATCTCTCCCGAGGGCTGCGCCTCCATCCTGTGGAAGAGCGCGGAGAAGGCGGCCGAGGCGGCGGAGGCGATGGGGATCACCGCTCCCCGTCTGCTCGAGCTGGAGCTGATCGACAAGATCATCGAGGAGCCGCTTGGGGGGGCGCACCGGGACGTGGACGGCGTGGCGGAGAGCGTCAAGCGCCACCTGTTGGAGGGGCTGGAGGAGCTGCGCGGGATTCCGCCGGATGAGCTGCTCGAGCGCCGCCACCGCAGATTCATGGGGTTTGGCAACTTTCAGGAGGTGGCGGAAAGATAGCCACATGCAATCGTGGCTGAGCGATTCACCCCGCAGAAGCTGCTCGGCGCCCTCGAGCAGCTTCCCCCGGCCCGGCGCTATCTGGTGGCCTACAGCGGCGGGCTGGACTCACACGTACTGGTGCACTCGCTGGCCTCGGTGCGCGACCACCTCCAGGTGGATGAGCTCCATGCCGTTCATGTGGATCACGGGCTGAGCCCCTCTGCCGGAGAGTGGCGTCGGCACTGCACCGCGGTATGCGGCGCCCTGGGCATCCCCTGTCACGTTCTGCGCGTGGATGCCCGCCCCGCAGCGGGTGAGAGCCCGGAGGCGGCCGCCCGCAAGGCGCGCTACGATGCAATAGCCACCCTGTTGCGGGAGGGCGATGCCCTGCTCACCGCCCATCATCAGGATGATCAGGCGGAGACCGTGCTGCTGCAGCTGCTGCGCGGCAGTGGCCCCCGGGGACTGGCGGCCATGCCCCCTTGGGACCGGTTCGGGGCGGGATGGCGCGGCCGCCCCCTGCTGGATTTCGGCCGCGGGGATCTCAGGCTCTACGCCCAATCCGAGCGGCTGCGGTGGATCGAGGATGATAGCAACTACGACACCGGATTCGAGCGCAACTTTCTGCGTCACGAAGTGATCCCGCTGTTGCGCAGCCGCTGGCCCGCGCTCGGCAGAACCCTCGCGCGCGCCGCCACGCACAACGCGGAGGCGGCCGCCCTGCTCGATCAGCTGGCGGCCCGGGATCTTGTCGTGGAACCGGATGGAGGGGTGAGTGTCACCCTCTTGAAAGGACTTGAACCCGGCCGCCAGCGCAACCTGTTGCGCTACTGGATCAGGGGAGCCGGCTTGCCTCTTCCCGATACCGTCCATCTGCAACGGATAATCGATGAGCTGCTGCCCGCGGCGGCGGACGGCGCCCCCAGGGTTGCCTGGCAGGGTGCCGATGTCCGTCGCTACCGGGGCCGGATATACGCCATGAAACCCCTTCCACCGCACGACCGCAGCAGGGTGCTGGCGTGGGGGATGAGGGAACCACTGTGCCTGGCCGGAGGAGGCACACTGCGCGCCCTGTGGGTGACCGGCAGGGGGGTCAAAAGGGAGCTTTGCCTGGGATCCAGGGTAACGGTGCGTTTCCGTCAGGGTGGTGAGCGCTGCCGTCCGGCAGGCCGCGGTCATACCCGCAGCCTGAAAAAACTGCTCCAGGAGCGGGGGATTCCCCCATGGCAGCGGGAGCGGATTCCGCTGATACACCTGGACGGCAGGCTGGCAGCGGTAGCCGATCTTTTCGTCTGCGAGCCGTTTCAGGCGGGAGAGGGAGAGGAGGGAGTGGAGTTTGCCTGGCAGCCGCCGCATTCCCCTGTTTGCCGGGACGGTCCGGAAGCCCGAGATGGCCGCTAGTACTCCGTCAAGGTTATAACTTAGGATAGTCTTCCTCAAATCGTGTGGGTGAAATGGTAAATCATCCTTGACAGGCAGAATGCACGCCGGAAGCTGGTCGGCAGAAGGGGATTGGGGAGACTTTGGGATAGCCGGACCAGCTGCAATTGGCGCAGGTGGTGGAGCCCCAAGCCAGACGGCCCCAAGCCCCTTCTGGTTACCGAGTATGTGGCGTGCATTCTGCCTGTCAAGGACGAAGCCGCTATGCGGTGATTTACCTTTTTGAGGAAGACCCTATCAGGATTCAGCGTCCCCCCAACTGAATCCTGATTTATCGCCTTGAAAGGGTACTGGCTCCGCATCCCGCGCCATCCATCAGATTGCCCCGCGCACAAGCGGACTTTTCACCCCGCCCGGAAGAAGGGCCGGAAAAATGGTACTCCCAAGGGGACTCGAACCCCTGTTTTCGCCGTGAGAGGGCGACGTCCTGGACCACTAGACGATGGGAGCGGTGTATACAGCCTCAAGCCAATCCGTGTTATTATATCAGGATGCTCTCCTGGCTCAAGCGATTTTGGGACGTACGGATGCGTGACCCACAGCCAGTATCCGCCCCGGTCATAGTTCCCCGCTCCGGACATCCCGTATCCCGCAAGAATATCAGCAGCAACGCTGTGAAGGTCATGTATCGCCTGAAGGATGCCGGCTTCGAGGCCAATCTGGTGGGAGGCGGGGTGCGCGACCTGCTGCTGGGCCGCGAGCCGAAGGACTTCGACGTGGCCACCAACGCCACGCCGGAGGATGTGAAGGCGCTGTTCCGCAACTGCCGCCTGATCGGGCGCCGTTTCCGCCTGGCACACGTCTATTTTCGGGGCGAGACCATAGAGGTGGCCACTTTCCGCGGTCATCACGGAGATGGAGGCAGCGGGGAGGGAGAGGTCCGAAACGGCATGGTGGTGCGCGACAATGTCTACGGCACCATGGAAGAGGATGCGGTACGGCGCGACTTTACGGTAAACGCCCTCTACTACAACATCGCCGATCACACCATCGTGGACTATGTTGGCGGCCTTGAGGATCTGCACGGCGGCCTGTTGCGCCTGATCGGGGATCCACGCCAGCGCTACCGGGAGGATCCGGTGCGCATGCTGCGCGCGGTGCGCTTTGCCGCCAAGCTCGGGTTTCGTATCGAGAAGGAGACCGAGGCCGCCATGCTGGAGCTGGGCCGGCTGCTCACCGGGGTCCCCCCGGCCCGGCTGTTCGACGAGATGCTGAAGATGTTCCTGGGAGGACAGGCGGTGGCGACCTTCGAGCTGATGCGCCGGTACGGCCAGTTCGGGATCCTGTTTCCCCAGACCGAGGCCAGCCTGGAGCGGGAGGAGCAGGGATTTCCCATCACTTTCCTGCTGCGGGCCCTGGAGAACACCGACCTGCGTGTCGCCCAGGGCAAGCCAGTCACCCCGGCCTTCCTGTTTGCCGCCATCCTCTGGGAGCCGGTTCGCCAGCTGGCGGAGCGGTTGCGGGAGGATGGCGTTAGCCCGATTCAGTCACTCCAGGATGCAGGCGATCAGGTGCTGGAGGAGCAGCGGACCATTATCTCCGTGCCGCGCCGTTTCACCCTTCAGATGCGCGAGATCTGGCTGCTGCAGGAGCGCCTCCGGTCGCGCACCGGCAAGCGCGCCAGCCGCGTCCTGAGCCACCCCCGCTTTCGGGCCGGGTACGACTTCATGCTGCTGCGCGCCGAGAGCGGCGAGGAACAGCGGGAGCTGGCCGACTGGTGGACCAGCTTTCAGGATGCGGATCAGCAACAGCGCGAGCAGATGGTGGCCGGCCTGGCGCCCGCCAGCCGGCGCAGATCCTCCCGGCGCCGCCGGTCCCGCAGGCGCTCCCCGGCGGTGCAACCCAATCCCGCACCGTGACCACCCCGGTCCGGGCCTACGTCGGTCTTGGCAGCAACCTGCGGGATCCGGTGCGTCAGCTCCGGCGGGCGCTGCAGGCGCTGAATCACTTGCCCGGCACCAGGCTGGTGGCCGGCTCCAGCCTTTATCGCTCTCCTCCCCTGGGAGACAAGCCGCAGCCGGACTACATCAACGCGGTGGCGGCGCTGGATACCATGCTGGATCCCCATCGGCTGCTGGACGAGCTGCAGGCGCTGGAGAGGCGTCAGGGGCGCCGGCGGGACGGGGAGCGCTGGGGACCGCGCACCCTGGATCTGGACCTGCTGCTGTACGGAGATCTGCGGATCGACACCCGGCGACTCACCGTGCCCCATCCGGGGTTGGTAGAGCGCGCTTTCGTGCTGTATCCTCTCCACGAGATAGCTCCTGACCTGCATCTGGGCGCCGCCGGGCCGCTGGCCGATCTGGTAAGCGGAGAGCCTGCCGGCCTGACGGTGTTGCCGGAAAGCGAGCGCTGATAGTTCCCTGTTCGATGAATCAAGGCATCTGATGTATAGATGGACAATCCGCACCGTTTCATAGTGGTGGAGGGCCCCATCGGGGTGGGCAAGACCACGCTGGCGCGGCGACTGAGCGAGAGCCTCGGCTGCGATCTGCTGCTGGAGCAGGCGGAGGAGAACCCGTTTCTGGAGCGTTTCTACCGGGAGCCGCGCAGCGTCGCACTGCCCACCCAGCTCTATTTCCTGATGCAGCGCTTCCGCCAGCTGGAGGAGCTGCGCCAGGGTCGGCTGTTCAGTCCGGTGCGGGTGGCGGACTACCTGCTGGAGAAGGATCGCCTGTTCGCCGAGGTGACTCTGGACAGCGACGAGTATCGCCTCTACGAGCAGATTCATGCCCAGCTCACCCTGGAGGCCCCGGTCCCGGATCTGGTGATCTACCTGCAGGCGCCGGTGGAGGTGCTGCTGCAGCGGGTCAAAAAGCGCGGGCGCAGCTACGAGCGCCACATCGAGGCGGGTTACCTGCGGCGCATCTCGGAGGCCTATGCCCGGCTGTTCCACAACTATGACTTGGCACCCCTGTTAATCGTCAACGCCACCGGGATAGACCTGGTGGACAACGAGCGGGATTACCATCAGCTACTGCGGCGAATCTGCGACACCCGCAGCGGCAGGCACTACTTCAATCCGCTGCCCCTGGAGCTGCAGGGGTGAGGGGCATGAAACGCATCACCGTAACCACCCTGCAGGAGATGAAGCGCAACGGCGAGAAGATCGCCTGTCTGACAGCCTATGACAGCAGCTTCGCCACGCTGCTGGAGGAGGCCGGGGTGGAGATCCTGCTGGTCGGGGACTCGCTGGGGATGGTAATCCAGGGCCGGGACACCACCCTGCCGGTGACCCTGGAGGAGATGATCTATCACACCCGCTGCGTCGCCCGTGGCAGCAGGCGCGCCCTGCTGATGGCCGACATGCCGTTTCTGGCCGACGCGGATCCCCGGCTGGCGCTGCTGGGCGCCGGGCGGCTGCTCAAGGAGGGGGGGGCGCACATGGTGAAGCTGGAGGGGGGTACCGTCCAGCTGGAGACGGTACGCCGTCTGGCAGCGCACGGCATCCCGGTGTGCGCCCACCTCGGCCTGCAGCCCCAGTCGGTACACAAGCTGGGTGGCTACCGCGTGCAGGGGCGCGATGCCGAAACGGCGCGCCGCATCCGCGAGGACGCCCTGGAACTGCAGGGGGCGGGCGCCGACATGCTGCTGCTGGAGTGCGTGCCGGCCCCCCTCGCCGCCGACATCAGCCGCACGCTGCGTATCCCGGTGATCGGCATCGGGGCGGGACCGGGCTGTGACGCCCAGGTGCTGGTACTGTACGATATGCTGGGGATCACGCCGGGCAGGCGGCCCAGCTTCTCGCACGACTTTCTCTCCGACCCCGAGGCCGGTCCCACCCATGTGGCGGGCGCCGTCAGGCGCTACGTGGAGGCGGTGAAGTCGGGGGCCTTTCCCGCCCCCCGGCACTGTTTCTGATCGTGGCGCCCCGTATCGTGTGGGTAAAATGGTAAATCATCCTTGACAGGCGGAATGCACGCCGGAAGATGGTCGCCAGAAGGGGATTGGGGAGACTTTTGGATAGCCGGACCAGTTGCAATTGGCGCAGGTAGTGGATACCCGCCGGTCCCCGGCAAGACCGCCCCAATCCCCTTCTGGCTACCGAGTATGTGGCGTGCATTCCGCCTGTCAAGGAGGGAGCCGCTACGCGGTGATTTACCATTTTACCCACACGATTTGAGGAAGACCTTCCTATTTATTACCTTGAAAGAGCACTAGGCCACCTTGAATGTCGCCACCTTGGAGTGCAGCTGCCCCGCCTGCTCGACCAGCACATCGCTGGAGGATACGCACTCGGACAGGCTCTCGGCGTTACAGCTGGAGATGCCGGCGATGGAGCGGATATTGGAGTTTATATCCTCCATCACCCCGTTCTGCTGTTTCGCCGCCACCGCGATACGGCTGTTTAGTTTGCTGATCCCGTCCACCGCTTCGGTTATCAGCTCCAGGGCCTCGCCGGCCTGCGTCGCCTGACGAACACACTCCTCGGCGCGCTCCTTGCCGCTGGTCATGGCGCTCATCGCCTCCTGGGTGCCCATCTGCACCGATTCGATCATCCCCTCGATCTCCTGGGTGGACTCCTGGACACGCTGGGCCAGGGTGCGCACCTCGTCCGCCACCACCGCAAACCCGCGCCCCTGCTCCCCCGCCCTGGCCGCCTCTATGGCGGCGTTGAGGGCCAGCAGATTGGTCTGTTCGGCGATGCCTTTTATCACCGCCAGAACGTTGCCTATACGATCACTGTCCTCGTCCAGTTTCCTTATCACCTCGGCGGCGCTCTCCACCTCCCTGGCCAGGGAGTTAATCAGACGGATACTGGACTCCACCTCGCCCTTTCCGAGCTGCGACTGCTGGCTGGAGTGCTGCGCCACCTCCGCGGCCTCGGTCATGTTCCGCGCCACCTCCACAAACGAGGCGGTCATCTCGTTGGCGGAGGTGGTGAGCAGCTCGGTATCACGGCTCTGCTTCTCTATACGCCCGTTGACCTCCTGCATCGAAGTCGACATCTCGCGCGCCGATTTCGCCACATGTATGGTAGCCATGTTCACTTCGCCCAGAATGTGCTGAAACTTTTTCAGCATCCGGTTCAGGGAAGATGCAATATGACCCAGCTCGTCACCAAATCCGTCATCCAGCCGCACGGTAAGATCAGAATCGCGTTCGATACGCTCGATCACCTGAACCATCCCCTTGATCGGGACGCTGATGGTCCTGGCCAGGAGCCACGCCAAAACCACACAGATCAGAAGCGCCGCCAGGTTGATAGGCAGCAGCTCCTTCAGGATCTCGCCCTTCAGCCCCCCGATATGAGAGGCATCCATAACCATCCAGATCTCGCCGCCACCCTTGTTGGCTACCGGCAGAACAAGATGCAGTCTCCAGGTCTGCTCATCCAGGTAGTAGCCGTCGTTCACCTGCTCCGCCGACGGCCGCCTGAACCGCTGCAGCGCGCTCTCCTGCAGCGCCACGCTTTGTCGATAATTCTCCAGCTCTTGCTGTTTCTGCCGCAGCATATCTTCAATCCGGGGGCGCTTGCGATGCCCCTCCGGCAGCCGCCCGAGAGCGGTTCTGATTTGGGCGATCCTCTCTTTCAGACTCTCCTCGTAATCCTCGGGGAAGATGGTCCGCACCACGCGGTCCTGGTCCCGCAGATAGGAGATCCCGTACGGCTTCCCGTTTGTGTCGGTCCTGCCCTGTACCGTGAAAAAAAGCAGATCCCCGTTGGCCCGATAGAGCTCCAGGGCCGCTTCATCCTGCACGTTGGCATAGTTCCCTCCCCCCACGCTGCTCTTCATCAGAAGGAGCACCGGCTGCGCACCGGTCTTGGCCATCTGCAGAGCGTGGCTGAGCGCCTTCTCATGCTCCGCGTAGTACCGGGCAATCCCGAGCGCCAAGCTCAGCACCACCAGCAGCAGTATCGGCCCGGCTGTCACCAGCTGCTTGATTGTAAACCACGTTCTGAGACTATCCATAGTGATGAACTACCCTATCTCACGAGACCCCTGGCGAACATCTCCGGAAGGCGCTATCTGAAAACCCGCTCGCCCCAAAAGTGACAGCCGCTACTTGTTGTGGGAACAGACACCGGTAACACATGCCTCGCCGTAGCCGCTGTGACAGGTGCTGCAGGTCTTGGGGGACAGCGAGGGGTGGGCATCCGATATATCCTTTCCGTCATAGGTGTAAGCGCCGTACTGTGGCTCTCCCAGCAGATGCTCGGTAACCAGCAGGGCCTTGATATCAGTCAGCTCCAGCACCGCGGTAGGACCGTCCGGATATGCGCCGAAACGTTTCAGATAGGCGTCCTTGTGGGACGGATTCACGCGGATGTTATATTTTGAGCCCTTGCCGTCCTGGATCCAGTTGTAGGTCTTTACGGTCTCCTTGACGATCTCGGGCAGCCCCTCCGGAATCGGCGACCCGTTGTCGGGAATCGCACCGCTGCCCACCACCGGCCAACTCTCCCACCCCTTGGGGAACTCGGCATCTGACGCGGCCTGCGCCACAGATACTGCACCGACACAGCCCAGAACAACCCCCGCCAAGCCCGAACATAGCTTTTCGATACGCATGCTGTTTACCTCACCTGTCGCTCGTCCAATTACTGCCTCTTCCCATACCAAACTGATGGGATATAGCCGTTATCGGCCATTTCCTATTTTGATTAACAGCTAATTTTCTAATATTTCAACGACAGAAAAGGGACGACGGAAGCGGGAATGGTTCTTGGTAACCGTTCAGCTCATCCCTGAAAACCCTGAACGCGACCCACCAAGACCAATGGACGGGATGCCTATTCCACTGAAGATGACCGCCGATTCCACTGATCGTGACCGCTGTACTCACCGGTTCATCACTGGAGTGGGTTTTCTACTCTGATAGTATCTACTCACCCCCCCACCTCCCCCGCCAAAGCCATCTGA
>WFXP01000069.1 GCA_015490535.1 Gammaproteobacteria bacterium | reverse complement strand
GGGCGGATCTGTCGCGCCTGGTGCGTCAGGAGGGGGAGCGCATGCGCGCAGCGCTGCCCAGGGGAGCGCTTGTGGTAGCCCTGGATCTGCGGGGCGCCTGCTGGGATACTCCGCAGCTGGCCCAGCAGATGCGGGGCTGGCTGAGCGGCGGGCGGGATGTGGCGCTGCTGGTGGGTGGCCCGGAGGGGTTGGCGGAGGAGCTGCGGGCGCGAGCCGATCGCCTGTGGTCGCTGTCTCCCCTCACCCTGCCCCATCCGCTGGTGCGGATTCTGGTGGCGGAGCAGCTCTACCGGGCCTGGAGCATACTGCAGGGCCACCCCTATCATCGCTGACGGGAGGAGGAGTTGAGCAATATTCTGACCGAGAGCACCATCCGCGAGGAGCTGCTGATCAACGTGACTCCGCGCGAGACCCGCGTGGCGGTGGTGGAGAACGGTGTGCTGCAGGAGGTCTACATAGAGCGCGCCAGCCGGCGCGGCCTGGTGGGAAATATCTACAAGGGGCGCGTCTGCCGCGTGCTGCCCGGGATGCAGGCCGCCTTCCTGGAGGTGGGCCTGGAGCGCACCGCATTCCTGCACGAGCGGGATATCCGCATTCCGGGCGGGGAGACGGAGCAGGGGGCGGGCAACGGCTCCATCAGCGAGCTGCTGCGCGAAGGGGAGAGCGTGCTGGTCCAGGTGATCAAGGATCCCATAGGCAGCAAGGGGGCGCGGCTCAGCACCCACATCTCCATCCCGGCGCGGAATCTGGTATTCATGCCCGGCAGCGCACACATCGGTATCTCCCAGCGCATCACGGACGAGGCGGAGGTGGAGCGCCTGCGCGGCCTGGTGCAGCAGTGCGCCGCCGATTTTCCGCCTGGAGGGTACATCGTGCGCACCGCCGCGGAGGGGCTGGGAGAGGAGGAGATCCGGGCCGACATGGTGTTCCTGCACCGGCTCTGGAACGCCATCCAGGAGCGCAACGAGAACGAACCAGCGGGCTGCCTGATCCACGAGGACATGCCGCTCACCATGCGCATCATGCGCGATCTGGCCGGCGTGGAGCTGGAGAAGATCCGCATCGACTCCCGGGAAACCTACCAGAAGGTGCTCCGTTTCGCCGAGAAGTTCATCCCGGAACTGGCCCCGCGCATAGAGTACTACCCCGGGGAGCGCCCCATCTTCGACCTGTACGGGGTGGAGGACGAGATCCAGCGGGCCCTGGAGCGCAAGGTGGAGCTCAAGTCGGGCGGCTACCTGATCATCGACCAGACCGAAGCGATGACCACCATCGATGTCAATACCGGGGCCTTCGTGGGGCACCGCAACCTGGAGGAGACCATCTTCCGCACCAACCTGGAGGCCACCCAGACCATAGCCCGCCAGCTGCGGCTGCGGAACCTGGGCGGTATCATCATCATCGACTTCATCGACATGGAGAGCCCGGAGCACAGGGTGCAGGTGCTGCAGGCGCTGGAGAAGGTGCTGGAGCGGGACCATGCGCGCACCAGCGTTACCGAGGTGTCCGATCTGGGGCTGGTGGAGATGACCCGCAAGCGCACCCGGGAGAGCCTGGAGCATGTGCTGTGCGAGGAGTGCCCCGCCTGCAGCGGGCGGGGATCCATCAAGACCGCGGAGACCGTCTGCTACGAGATCTTCCGCGAGATCATGCGTGCCGCGCGCCAGTTCGACGCCCAGCGGTTCTTGGTGCTGGCCTCCCAGCAGGTGGTGGATCTGCTGCTCGACGAGGAGTCCACCAGCGTGGCGGACCTGGAGTCCTTTATCGGCAAGCCGGTGGTGTTCCAGGCGGAGTCCCTCTACACCCAGGAGCAGTTTGACGTGGTGCTGACCTAAAGGTAATAAATCAGGATTCGGTTGGAGGGATGCTGAATCCCGATTGGGTCTTCCTCAAATCGTGCGGGTAGAATGGTAAATCATCCTTGACAGGCAGAATACACGCCGGAAGATGGTCGGCAGAAGGGGATTGGGGAGAGTTTGGGATAGCCGAACCGGTTGCAATTGGCGCCGGTGGTGGATATCCGCCACTCCCCGGCCAGCCGGCCCCAATCCCCTTCTGGTTACCGATTATGCGGCGTGCATTCTGCCTGTCAAGGACGGAGCCGCTACGCGGTGATTTACCATTCTACCCACACGATTTGAGGAAGACCTTCCGTAACTATTCAGCTCGCCCCTGAAATCCGCCATTTCTGCGTTGAAAAATGGTCATTTACACTCGTAAACTCCCATTTTTCGCCTTGAACTGACGAATTTCAGGGGCGATCTGAACAGTTACCAGCCTGTTTCAATACCATGCTGAATAGTTACTAATCAAGACCTTCCTAACTTATTACCTGAGTAAAGAGTACTGGAGCCCACGTGCGCGGCTGCTGTTCCGATTGATGCCATGCGACTTCTCCTCAACTTGCTGAAGCGGTTGCTGGCCCTGTGCTGGATTGGGCTGGTGGTGCTGCTGTTAAGCAGCGCCGTTGTTCTCTCCGCCGCCCGCCTGGCGCTCCCCCATGCCAAGGAGTACCGGCACGAAATCACCACCTGGCTGAGCGGCTATCTCGGACAGCCGGTGCAGGTGGGTTCCCTGGATGCCCGCATGCGCGGGCTGCAACCCACCCTGCTGCTGGAGGAGGTGCGCCTGCTGGATCGGAGAGGAGGCAGGACCCTGCTCCAGTGCCGCGAGTTGCGGGTCGGAATCGACCTGTGGCGCTCCCTGCTGCGGCGTCAGGTGGTGCTTGGGGCGCTGACGGTGGTGGGCGCCGACCTCTCGGTGCAGCGGGACCGTGCGGGGCGGATCGCGGTGGAGGGGCTGCTGCTGGCGCAGGAGGGTCAAACCACCGCGGAACAGGACCCCTCCGCCGCTGGCAGCTGGCTTTTCTCCCAGGCCAGCCTAGAGATCCGCGACAGTACCATCTACTGGAGGGACCAGCGCATCGATGCGCCTCCGCGGCGCTTCGACATAGTCCGGATCGGGTTGCACAACCGGGGGCGGCGTCACCAGCTGGAGGGAGTGGTGAGCCTGCCGTCGGGGTTCGGGGAGAGCATCCGCGTAGTGGCGGATTTCACCAGCTCCGGCGCGGTGCTGGAGAACTGGGACGGAGAGTTCTACCTCAACGGCCTCGGACTCAGGCCGGAACCTCTGCTGGAGCAGCTGGGATCCGGTCATCTGGCGGGAATCAGCGGCCGGCTGGACATGGAGCTGTGGGGGAGATGGAAGGGGGGCCGGCTTACCGATCTGCGAGGAGAGAGCGGCATCCGGGATCTGAGCCTGAAGGTTGGCGGCGGTGGACCACCCTTCCGGCTGGACCTGGCCAACGGGTGGTTCCATTGGCGGAGGAGCGCAGGGGGGTGGGAGCTGGAGATCCCCCGGCTGCGGATCGCGCGTGACGGAGAGTGGCCGGCAGCCCGGTTGCGCCTGGCCCGGCG
>WFXP01000068.1 GCA_015490535.1 Gammaproteobacteria bacterium | reverse complement strand
ATGTACTGCTGGCCGCCAACGTGCAGCGCGAGGGGCTCGACGAGGTGGCACACGCTTTCTCCGATCTGGAGCCGGCCGGCTGCATCCTGACCAAGGTGGACGAGTGTGTCTCCCTGGGCGGGGTGCTGTCGGTGGTGGCGGAGCGGGAGCTGCCGGTGGCCTATGTCAGCGACGGGCAGCGTGTGCCGGAGGATATCCATCCGGCGCGTGCCGAGGGGCTGGTGGAGCGCGCTGCCGGACTGGTCGCCGGTGGCGAGGAGTTCCCGGACGATGAAACCATGGTGCTCACCATGGGAGGAGTGGTGGCCCATGCAGTGGGTTGAGAGCCGCGAGGGGCGGAATATGGGTCTGCCACCGGATCAGGCCACCGGTCTGCGCAGCCTGCAGGGGGAACGCAACGTGCGGGTGATTGCGGTTACCGGCGGCAAGGGTGGAGTGGGCAAGACCAACGTTACGCTCAATCTGGCCAGCGCCATGGTGGGGTTGGGAAAAAGGGTCATGCTGATGGATGCCGATCTGGGGCTCGCCAATGTGGACGTCATGCTCGGGATCTGTCCCCGCTACAATCTGTCGCACGTGCTGTCCGGGGAGCGTGGCCTGGAGGAGATTGTGGTCACCCTCCCCAACGGTCTGAAGATCGTGCCGGCACCATCCGGGATCAAGGGTATGGCGGAGCTGACGCCGCTGCAGCATGCCGCATTGATCCGCGCCTTTGGCGAACTGGGCTGCGATCTGGATGTGCTGCTGGTGGATACCGCGGCCGGCATTTCGGACAGCGTGGTCAGCTTCAGCAGCGCCTCCCAGGAGGTGATCGTGGTCATCTGCGACGAGCCGGCCTCCATGACCGACGCCTACGCATTGATCAAGCTGCTGCACCGGGAGCACGGCGTGAGCCGTTTCCGGGTGCTCGCCAATATGGTGCGCAGCAAGCAGGAGGGGCGCCGCCTGTATGAAAACCTGGCGCGGGTGACGGACCGTTACCTGCTTGCCCAGCTGGATTACCTGGGATCCATCCCCTATGACGGGATGCTGCGCAGGGCGGTGCGCCGGCAGGGGGCGGTTGTCGATCTCTATCCCGACAGCATCTCCGCGCAACGGTTTAAAGTTCTTGCCCAGCAGGCCGATATCTGGCCTGAAGTGAAGAGCAAGGGGAATGTGGAGTTCTTCATCGAGAGATTGATCAGGAACGGCCAAACAGCGACGGGGGAGGTTATATGAGCGGGGGGGGGTACAGCGCGGCGGCCCTGGCTTCGAGCCGGGACGAACTGCTGGAGCAGCATGCCGAGTTGGTGACGCGCATCGCTTACCATCTGGCCAACCGCCTGCCGCCCAATATCCAGGTGGACGATCTGGTGCAGGCGGGGATGATTGGCCTGCTGGATGCGGCGCGCAACTACGACCAGGGACGCAACGCCAGTTTCAAGACCTACGCCAGCATCCGCATCCGCGGCGCCATGCTGGACGAGATCCGCAAGAACGACTGGATCCCGCGCTCCGTGCACAGCAAGGCGAAGATGCTGGCGAGCGCCATCCGCCGCGTGGAGAACCGGGTGGGGCGGGATGCCCGCTCCCAGGAGATCGCGGACGAGCTGAACATCTCCCTGGAGAAGTACCATGAGCTGCTCTCCTCGGTGAACGGGCAGAAGGTGCTCAGCCTGGACGAAACCCTGACCGAGGACGGAGATGGAAACATGCTCGATGCCCTGACCGACGAAGCCCCCAATCCGATGGAGGATATGCAGGGCCTGGATGTAAAAAACATGCTGGCGGAGGCGGTCTCCGGTCTTCCGGAGCGGGAACGGATAGTGATGGCTCTCTACTACGACGAAGAGCTCAATCTGCGCGAGATTGGAGAGGTGCTGGGGGTCAGCGAGTCACGCGTCAGCCAGATACACAGCCAGGCGATCGTCCGGCTGCAGGCGCGTATCGCCCACTAGCGGATCAAACGGGATTTTGCGGCACGGGAGGTTGTTTTGGACAAGAACATGAAGATTCTGGTGGTGGATGATTTCTCCACCATGCGGCGCATCATCAAGAACCTGCTGCGTGAACTGGGTTTCAGCAACACCAGCGAGGCAGATGATGGCAGCACCGCACTGCCGATGCTGCAGACCGGCAATTTCGATTTTCTGGTTACCGACTGGAACATGCCCGGCATGAGCGGCATCGATCTGCTGCGGGCGGTGCGCGCGGACGAGAAACTGGCCCACATTCCGGTGCTGATGGTGACCGCCGAGCAGAAGCGGGAGCAGATCATCGAGGCCGCCAAGGCGGGGGTCAACGGCTATATCGTCAAGCCTTTCACCGCCCAGATTCTGAAAGAGAAGCTGGACAAGATCTTCGAGCGCGTCGGCTGAACAACAAGAAGGAAAAGCAATGTCCCGAGAAATCATCCTGGGTGAGCAGAACCTGGCGCTGGCGGAGGGGCTGGTCACCTGCATCAAGAACAGAGACGAGGAGGGGGCCGGTCGTTACCTGGAACAGCTTACCCAAGCAAGGGAGTCGCAGCTGCTTCGGGAGATAGGGAAGCTTACCAGGGAGCTCCATACCGCGCTGAACGGCTTCAATCTGGATGCGCAGCTTTCGGAACTGGCGGAGCACGACTTTTCTGATGCCAGGGAGCGGTTGCGCTACGTGATCTCGCTCACCGATCAGGCCGCCAACACCACACTCAACGCGGTCGAGAGCATGCTCCCCAAATGCGACCAGCTGCGCGGAGAGATCTCCGAAATCCAGGAGTGCTGGGGGCGATTTCTGCGGCGTGACATGAACGCGGAGGAGTTCCGCGCCTTCAGCAGAGAGCTGGAGAGCCGCCTGAAGGAGTGGGAGAGGGAGGTCGAGGGATTCAAAAGCAGTTTGAACGAGATCCTGATGGCGCAGGACTTTCAGGACCTGACCGGCCAGATTCTGCACCGGGTCATCGGTCTGGTGGAGAATGTGGAGACCAATCTGGTCGGCCTGATCAGGGTGGCTGGCAAACGGGCCGGCAAGGGACTCCACTCCGGGAAAAAAGAGGAGCCGGATATCGAGGCGGGAGGTCCCAAGGTGCCGGGGGTAGACAACTGGAACAGCGTATCCGGGCAGGATGAGGTGGATGAACTGTTGTCCAGTCTGGGATTTTAGGGTGGTGCGCGATGTCATTTGATGCAGACGAAGATATTTTGCAGGACTTTCTGGTTGAGGCCGGAGAGATTCTCGAGCAGCTGGGGGAGCAGCTGGTGGAGCTGGAGCAGCGGCCGGATGACGATGATCTGCTGAATGCGGTGTTCCGGGGCTTCCATACCATCAAGGGG
>WFXP01000067.1 GCA_015490535.1 Gammaproteobacteria bacterium | reverse complement strand
GCACTCCGTCAAGGTAATAAGTTATGGTACAGAGGGACGCTGAATCAGGATTGGGTCTTCCTCAAATTCGTGTGGGTGAAATGGTAAATCATCCGTAACTATTCAGCTCACCCCTGAAATCCGCCATTTCTGCGTTGAAAAATGGTCATTTACACTCCGCGCTCGTAAACTCCCATTTTTCGCCTTGAACTGACGAATTTCAGGGGCGATCTGAACAGTTACAGGCACAACACCATGCTGAATAGTTACAATCATCCTTGACAGGCGGAATGCACGCCGGAAGATGGTCGGCAGAAGGGGATTGGGGAGAGTTTGGGATGGCCGAACCAGTTGCAATTGGCGCAGCTGGTGGATATCCGCCACTCCCCGGCCAGACAACCCCAATCCCCTCATGGTTACCGAGTATGTGGCGTGCATTCCATTCTGCTCGTCAAGGACGGAGCCGCTACGCGGTGATTTGCCATTTCACCCATACGATTTGACGAAGAACTCTCCTAATTTATTACCTTGAAAGAGTACTAGACAAATGCGGCTCTTCCCCTGCGCGCTGATCGGCTGTTTTTGCCCATGCGTTTGGGGAAGTCCCGCAAATACAATGAAAAAAGCCCCCTGTCCCGACAGACAGGGGGCGCTCCGGCCGGGAACAGCCTGAAACTATCTCTTTATGTCGCTTATAACTGCGGCGGGAGTAGCTGGCAGTCGCGGCATGATCTGCTCCGGAAACTCGCCGGTCAGCGCGTTGAGGAAGGCGACAATATCAGCCACATCCTGTTCCGGCAGCTCCTTGTTGAGCTGGGTTTTGGCCATCACCCGCACCGCTTCGTCCAGGGTTGCCACCGCGCCGTTGTGGAAATAGGGGGCGGTCAGGGCTATGTTAAGCAGGGTCGGCACCCGCCACATATGCTTGTCCGCCTCCTTGCCGGTGGCCTCGAAACGCCCGGCATCCTCCATCAGCTTGTACTTCTCCACATACGGGTTGTCAGTGAAGGTGGGAAAGCGTACGAAGAACCCCTCACCCAGCGGCTTCGCCGGACCGGCAAAGGCTCCACCCGAATGACAACCGATGCAGCCCACCTTGGCAAACTTCTCCATGCCGGAGATCTGCTGCGCGGTAAGCGCCTTTTTGTCCCCTTTCACGTAGCGGCTGTAGGGGCTGTCTGGAGTGATCAGGGTGCGCTCGTAGGCCGCAATTGCCTTGGCAAAGTTGTCGATGTTGACCACATCACCGCTGCCGAATGCCTTCTCGAAGTAGGGCCTGTAACCGGGAATGGCCCGCAGACGGCGCTCCACCAGCACCTCGTGGCTCTCCATGCCCATCTCTATGGGATTGATCACCGGCCCCTTGGCCTGCGCCTCCAAGGTGGGCTCGCGCCCATCCCAGAACTGGACCGACAGGTAGGCGGCGTTCCACACCGTAGGCGCACTGCGACCGCCTTTTTGTCCCTCGATGCCGACCGCCACCGGCCGGTTGTCCTCACCCCCCAACATCACGTTGTGACAGGAGTTGCAGGACACCGTCCCGGTAGATGAGAAGCGGGGGTCGAAATAGAGCATCCTGCCCAGCTCCACCTTGGCCGGGGTGGTGGGGTTATCCTCGGGCTCCGGGGGGGTGTCCGGCAGTGTCTGCCACTGGGCCGCCGTGAGTGGGGTCGCGACAAAGGCCGCTGCCATCACCAGATTTCGGATCTTTTTCATCTCTTCAACTCCTCCTGAATCTAAAGCTAATGTAGTTCAACTCAAGCAAAAATTCATTCAATACTCTTCAGGGAATATTTAGACACAGTCTAATCCAAAAGTCAACGGGGATCTGTCGCGGGCCCCAACACCGTGCGTCGGTCTTTCTGTCCTCAAAGGATGCCGATGAATTGTAACTAACTGATTTTGCCAAGGGAGAAGTTTTTGCCTACGGGGTAAGTTGCGCTGGTCCAGCCTGATCCCGAGCCCCCGGATTTGGTGCATATTGTTGTCGGGCTAACTAGTACTCTTTCAAGGTAATAAATCGGGATTTAGAGTGTAAATGACCATTTTTCAGCGCCGAAACGGCGGTTTTCAGGGGTGAGCTGAATAGTTGTTAACCCGGCAACATAATATATCGCATTCAGCCGTGCTGTGCGTGTCCGGGGCAAGGCGTCGAAACGCCGCTGTAGCATTCCTACAGCAAGTTTCGACAACGCAGACCGCAGACGCGCACAGCACGGCCTGTCTTTTTGATATCAATAGGTTAGGAGCCTCAGGCCTCTCCCCTCTCGGCGTTGCGTGCCTTGCCAAGGGAACGGCCCTTGCCTGCGGCACGCGCCTTGACAGGGGAGAGGCCTGAGGCTCTGAATGCGACATATTATGTTGCCGGGTTAATAGTTACCCTGATTTTTTACCTTGAAAGAGTACTAGCCACCGCCTCGAGGTAACGCTCCAGAACCTCTCCCTGCCGCTCCATGACACGCCGCGCGTTGTGTCCCAGTCGGGCGATGGTGGGGTCTCCGTCCAGCGCCCGCTGCAGCGCGGCTCGCAGCTCCCCGATATCGGCTACCCGCAGCGCCGCCTCCTCCGCAAGCAGCAGCTCGCTCTCCTCGCGGAAATTGTCCATGTGGGGTCCGAACAGGATCGGCCTGCCGAGGCGGGCCGGCTCCAGGATGTTGTGTCCGCCCCGGGGCACCAGCGAGCCGCCCATGAACACCAGCGCAGCCCCCGCCATGAAACCCTCCAGCTCCCCCAGGGTATCGGCGAGATAGATCCCGGTCCTGTCGTTGGGCGTTTCGGCGCGGCTGCGTACCGCCACCTCCTGCGCCTGCGGCCGCAGCTGTTGCAGAATTGCCTCCCGTCTGCCGGGATGGCGCGGCGCTATCACCAACAGGTAATCGTCGCGCTGCAGATCCCGCCAGATGGCGGCCAGTTGGCGCTCCTCGTCCTCATGGGTGGAGGCGGCCAGAATGTAGGGGCGGCCCAGATCCGTGGGAGGGGCGTTCTCCTCTCCCGGTGGAGCGGCATATTTTATGTTGCCGACGGTCCGCACCCGCTCCGGCGGCGCTCCCAGCCGGATGTAGGCGGCGGCGTCGGGATCGCTGCGCGCCAGTACGGCATCCACCCGTTTCAGGCTGACCGCGTGGAGGCGCCGTATCCAGCCGCCGGCTTCCAGGGTGCGCGCCGAGAGGCGGGCGTTGACGATGAGCAGGGGAACCTCTTCCCGCTCCAGGCGGACGAACAGGTTGGGCCACAGTTCGGTCTCCATGATCAGGGCGGCGCGGGGCCGGAGCGCGCAAAGGAAACGCCGGACTGCGCCGGGCCAGTCCAGGGGCAGATAGAGGTGCTCAACGCCGGCGGGCAGGTGTGCCCTGGCGAGCCGGGCGGCGGTGGGAGTAAAGGTGGTCACCAGCAGGGGAAGCCGCGGATGGCGCAACCGCAAGGCCGCCATCAGGGGCCGGGCCGCCATGAGCTCACCCACCGAGGCGGCGTGCAGCCAGAGGGGGGCATCGTTGCGGCGCGGCAGGAGCAGTCCCAGACGTTGCCAGAGCAGACGTGAATCCGCCGCGCGCGCCGCCTGCCAGGCGCTGAAGGCCAACAGCGCCGGGGCCAGCAGATAGAGTGTCACCCGATAGCCGAGCAGGGAGAGGGAGGGGCTCCAGGCCATGCAGCGGATTACCGGAGCGGAGGGTGGTCCGGCGGAGGGAAAAGAGGACGGGCAAGTGGGGCAGGAGGCCGGTTCACTGTTTATCTATCCGTTTGGCGCCGCTGCCACCCTTTGCCGCTAACGCAATCTCCAGCGCGGTCTCCAGCCGAATCACGCGCTCGGTGAGCCCTTCGATACGGGCCTGCTGCTCTTTCACCACACCGGCAAGACTCTCCACCTTGTCGTTCATGCGGATCACCCGGAGGAGTGCGTCCCCCAGCTTCTGCGTGATTCCCATCACTCCACCTCCCTGGAGGACTCCAGCCCGGCAATGCGCCGGTTGGAAGCGGATACGAAATCCAGCGTTTCCCCGATGGCTCGCTCCGCCCTCCCGGCGGACTCCGCCACCTGTGCCATCACCGCCTCCAGCGCCTCCTCCCCGCTCCCGGGCGGGGAGAAGGTTCTGGCGGCCCTTCTCATGTATTCGGCGGTGGAGATCCCTGCCTTTCTGGCCCGCTCCACAATGCGCGCCTTCTCCGCCTCGGTCACCAGTACCGGAATACGTGCCGTCGCTGTTGCCATATCATCTCCTGACGCTCATGGGTCGGTATGACCGCTACCATTATAGGCCGTTCACCGGAGCTTTGGATCTCCGGTCGAATCGGATGTCAACCCCTCACAAGCGGCATCGGAGATCGCCGGGCATGCTCTGGAGCAGCTCTTACCGCCTATCCGCGAACCTTGAAGCGGGACTGCAGCGCCTCCAGTTTTTCCATGATCCCGGTGTACTCCAGCTCCGCCATGGGAAGCATGGCGGCGCCGAAGAAGCCCTGGCGGCGCATCTCCATCGCCTTGTCGGCCACGCGGGAGCGCACCTCGTCCCAGAACGGGTGAGCAAAGGCGTCCACCGCCTCGGTAAGGCGGCCCTGGTGCATGGCGAATGCGGCGCAGGATACCACCGGAGGTCCGTCAAAATAGCTGATGCCGGAGTTGAGCTCCACCGGCATCAGCGGCATCTGGTGGGAGCCGCGCATACCGCCGGCGACGAAATGGCCGATGGCGTAGGGAGCCAGAATCTCTCCGGTGGCGGGGAACATCTTCTGCACCCGCACCAGCATCACCGGGTCATCCTTGCCGGTGTATTTGCCGGCAATGTTGTGCAACCGTGACGTGGAGGCGGCCACTGCCTGTTCACCGGTGTCCCGGGACCAGACCGACTCGATCACATAGCGCTCCGGATCCCGCAGCAGGGTGGCCAGCTCGTAGAGATCCTCGGGGGTGTTCAGCTCGATGACCCGATCTCCCTCGGTGTGGCCGACATCCATGATCACGAAGCGGAACCCCCTGGACATGCCGGGAGCCAGAATCAGTCCCGGTGTATTCATGGGGTCGGCGAAGGCCAGGTACAGGGGCAGATTGTAGGCGCCTGGATCGGTCTTGTCGGCGGCGAAGAACAGGAAGGGTTCATTGGCCCGCTCCTCGAATTCGAGCTCCGCCACCGCCGGGCCCATGCCCCTCACGTTGCCCGAAAAGGACTCCTTGAGCAGATCCTGACCGGCGCCGTAGAGTCCCTGCGCGCGGGCGGTCTCGGTTCCGGCCAGAAAGGCGTCCCAGGCCAGTCCGTGGATTGCGTCGTGCCCCGGGCCGTGGGTGTGGGTCATGAGGATGGCGATATCGTCCCCCGTGAAACTGGTGTAGTGATCGATGATCAAGTTGCCGGCGTTTCTCTCAATGTGGCTGCGTACACTCTCCAGCAGCCGCCTGGATGGACAGATATGTCCGCCGATAGAGCCTATGTCCGCTTTTATGACACTCAGGGTGATTTTCATGTGAGCCTCCTCGCCATGGCTGGCGTAACGGGAAAGAGGGTGTGCTGTGTAAGTGGAGTGTGTTACCTGAAGTAGATGGGGTTCCACTCCCCGCAACTCAAGGGTACGCAAGAACCACCCGGCGGCAGGGGAGCTGCCGGAGCGGCGGTCCATCTGGCGGCGTGACTTTGCTGTTGCGCTGACTGGCGGTTAAGGTTATGTTTCGCGAAGGCTGGTCTTGGGGGCATCCAGGGTGGAGGTCCGGTGCCAATACATCCTGGTCGGTTTCGGGCCAGTCTTTTCTTTTGTTTCAACAGATTGGAGTGCCTCGAGGAGGCTTTGGTGCCGTTCGCCCATGGATAAAAGTTACTATCCCCACATCATCGAGCAGCGCTGGTACCGGTTCTGGGAGCAGCAGGGTTACTTTGTCCCCCGTGGTGAGGGGGAGCCCTATTGCATAATGATTCCGCCCCCCAACGTGACCGGGCGGCTGCACATGGGACACGCCTTCCAGGACACCATCATGGATATCCTGATCCGCTACCACCGCATGAAGGGGGACCGCACCCTGTGGCAGCCGGGCACCGACCATGCCGGCATCGCCACCCAGATGGTGGTGGAGCGCCAGCTCGATGCCGAGGGGAAGAGCCGCCACGATCTGGGACGTGATGCCTTCATCGAGCGGGTCTGGCAGTGGAAGGAGGAGTCCGGCAGCACCATCAGCCAGCAGCTGCGCCGCATGGGCGCCTCGGCCGACTGGTCCCGGGAGCGCTTCACCATGGACGAGGGGCTCTCCGAAGCGGTGCGCGAGGTGTTCGTGCGCCTGTACGAGGAGGGGCTGATCTACCGCGGCAAGCGGCTGGTGAACTGGGATCCGGTGCTGCACACGGCGGTCTCCGATCTGGAGGTGCTCTCCGAGGAGGAGAGCGGCCACCTCTGGCACATGCGCTATCCGCTGGTCAACGAGGGGGGCTGTCTGGTGGTGGCCACCACCCGCCCCGAGACCATGCTGGGGGACGCAGCGGTGGCGCTGCCACACCGCATAGTCGTTGAAGTCGTGGGCCGGGGTGATCTTTACGCAGCCGGTGCCGAACTCCGGATCCACAT
>WFXP01000066.1 GCA_015490535.1 Gammaproteobacteria bacterium | reverse complement strand
AGACAGGTTCGCCATGCCGGACATCGACGGTGGCCTCATCGGTGGCGCATCCCTGGATGCCGGCGAGTTCATCGCCATTTGCCGGGCGGCCTGAAAAAGCGGGTGAGGCCGTCGCGCGGCTGCCGCCCCCCGCGCCGGCCGGGTGGGAAAGTGGCCGCTTGCGGAAATGACGGGCCCCAGGGGCGGGTCGGGTAGTTATCGGGTGGGTTTCTCAACATGCAGACCGTTATCCTGTCGCTTCACATCATAATCGCCGTTGCCCTGATCGTCCTTATCCTGTTGCAGACCGGCAAGGGGGCGGAGATGGGGGCAGCGTTCGGTGCCGGCGCGTCGGGCACCGTGTTCGGGGCCCGTGGTTCGGCCTCGTTTCTCACTCGTACCACGGCCGTTCTGGCAACGGCGTTCTTCATCACCAGCCTGGTTCTGGCATATATGTCGGGGCAGACGGTGGTGCGCAAGAGTGTGACCGAGGAGTTTTCCGCACCCGCCCCCGTGGAGTCCACGCAGCCGGATGTTCCCGCCGTGCCACCGGCTCCCTCGGTCGGCAGCGGTGATGTTCCCTCGACGCCGCGTTCGGAAGATGCGGATCTGACCGGGCAGAAACAGGAGTAGCTGCACAATCTCCGAGCGGATGTGGTGGAACTGGTAGACACGCCGTCTTGAGGGGGCGGTGGCGCAAGCCGTGCCGGTTCGATTCCGGCCATCCGCACCATAACCTTATCTGGTTGCAGGGGGCTCGGGGGATGGGTGTTGCCGGTTTTTATTACCGGTTTCTGAAAAGGTTGACATCCTGTTTGTCCATGGAATAGGCTTTCGAACCACTACGAACTCATTCCAGCGCATAAAAACTAGCTAGGGGACCCTGCAGGCCGTGCTCGAAAACTACTTTCCCATCCTGGTGTTTCTGGTCATTGGATTTCTGCTGGGTGGGGTGATGATCGGCCTGGGCCTGGTGTTGGCGCCGCGGCGTCCCGACGAGGAGAAACTCTCCGCCTACGAATGCGGCTTCGAGCCGTTCGAGGACAGCCGCATGAAGTTCGATGTGCGCTACTATCTGGTCGCCATCCTGTTCATAATTTTCGATCTCGAGATCGCATTTCTGTTTCCCTGGGGTGTGGTGCTGGGGGAGATCGGCATGTTTGGTTTCGTCGCCATGGTGCTGTTCCTGGGCATTCTGGTGATCGGTTTCGTCTATGAGTGGATGAAGGGGGCCCTGGAGTGGGAATAGAGGGCGTCCTGCGCGAGGGGGTGGTAACCACCTCCGCCGATCAGCTAATCAACTGGGCGCGTACCGGCTCCCTCTGGCCCATGACCTTTGGCCTGGCCTGCTGCGCGGTGGAGATGATGCAGGCGGGCGCCTCGCGTTACGATCTGGACCGCTTCGGCATGCTGTTCCGCCCCAGTCCGCGCCAGTCCGACGTGATGATCGTGGCCGGCACCCTGATCAACAAGATGGCTCCGGCGCTGCGCAAGGTCTATGACCAGATGGCCGAGCCGCGCTGGGTGATCTCCATGGGATCCTGCGCCAACGGTGGCGGCTACTACCACTACTCCTACTCCGTGGTGCGCGGATGTGACCGGATAGTTCCCGTGGATATATATGTGCCGGGCTGCCCGCCCACCGCGGAGGCGCTGCTGTACGGGATAATGCAGCTGCGCAACAAGATCCTCCGTACCAACACCATTGCCCGCAGTGAGTGAAGCCGCCCATGAGTGAAGCCATCCGGAGAGTTGCTGAGCTGATCCAGAACCGGTTCGGGGAGATTGGAGGCAGCAGCAAGGTGGCGCTGGGCGAGGTTACCCTGGAGATCCCGCGCGAGCGGTTGCTGGAGGTGTGCGAGGCGCTGCGTGACGAGGCGGATTTCGCCTTCGAGGAGCTGATCGATCTCTGCGCCGTGGACTACTCCGCTTATGGTGACGGAGCCTGGCAGGGGCCGCGTTTTGCGGTGGTCTATCATCTGCTCTCGGTGACCAACAACCAGCGTCTGCGGCTGCGGGTGTTTCTGGATGACGAGCGGCCGCAACTGGACTCGGTGGTGGGGATCTGGGCGGCGGCCAACTGGTTTGAGCGCGAGGCGTTCGATCTGTTCGGGGTGCTGTTCGAGGGCCACCCCGATCTGCGCCGCATCCTCACCGACTACGGCTTCATCGGCCATCCGTTCCGCAAGGATTTCCCGCTCAGCGGCAACGTGGAGATGTACTACGACCAACAGAAGGGGCGCGTGGTCTATCGTCCGGTTACCGTGGAGCCGCGCATCAACATCCCGCGCGTAATCCGCCACGATCAGCGCTATGCGGGGTTGGCCGCGAACGAAGGGGAGGGCGGCGATGCCTGAGATCCGCAACTATACCCTGAACTTCGGTCCCCAGCACCCCGCCGCGCACGGGGTGCTGCGCCTGGTGCTGGAGATGGACGGGGAGGTGGTGGAGCGCGCCGATCCCCACATCGGCCTGCTGCACCGCGCTACCGAGAAGCTGGCCGAGGTCCGCACCTACAACCAGGCACTGCCCTACATGGACCGGCTCGACTATGTCTCCATGATGTGCAACGAGCACGCCTACGTGATGGCGGTGGAGAAGCTGCTCGGGATCGAGGTGCCCATCCGCGCCCAGTACATCCGCGTCATGTTCGACGAGATCACCCGCATCCTGAACCATCTGATGTGGATAGGCGCGCACGGTCTGGACATAGGCGCCATGACCATATTCCTCTACGCCTTCCGCGAGCGGGAGGATCTCATGGACTGCTACGAGGCGGTTTCGGGGGCGCGCATGCATGCCGCCTATTACCGCCCCGGAGGGGTGTACCGCGATCTGCCGGACTCCATGCCCCGTTACGAGACATCCAAGTGGCACGACGCCAGGGATGTGGAGCGCCTCAACCGCAACCGCCAAGGCTCCATGCTGGACTTCATCGAGGATTTCACGGAGCGTTTTCCCACCTGCGTGGACGAGTACGAGACGCTGCTCACCGAGAACCGGATCTGGAAGCAGCGCACCGTGGATATCGGCGTGGTATCCCCCGAGCGCGCCCTGCAGCTGGGCTTTACCGGGCCGATGCTGCGCGGCTCCGGGATCGCCTGGGACCTGCGCAAGAAGCAGCCCTATGAGGTGTACGACAGGCTGGAGTTCGACATCCCGGTGGGCACCAACGGCGATACCTACGATCGCTACCTGGTGCGGGTGGAGGAGATGCGCCAGTCCAACCGCATCATCAGGCAGTGCGTGGAGTGGCTGCGCGCCAACCCCGGCCCGGTGATGCTGGACAACCACAAGGTCACCCCGCCACGGCGCAGCGAGGTGAAGGGTGACATGGAGTCGCTGATCCACCACTTCAAGCTGTTCACCGAGGGCTACTGCGTGCCAGAGGGCGAGGCCTACGCGGCGGTGGAGCACCCCAAGGGGGAGTTCGGGATCTACATCATCTCCGACGGCGCCAACAAGCCCTACCGGCTGAAGATCCGCGCGCCGGGTTTCGTGCATCTCTCCGCCCTCGACGAGATGTCCCGCGGCCACATGCTGGCGGACGTGGTGGCCATCATAGGAACCCAGGATATCGTGTTTGGGGAGGTCGACCGTTGACCGAGAGAGATCCCGTCCAGTTGATAAGCGAGGAGTCGCGCGCCGACATCGACCGCTGGATCGCCAAGTATCCCGCCGATCAGAAGCAGTCCGCGGTGATGGCCGCGCTGCGCATCGTTCAGGATCAGAACGGCGGCCATCTCACCACCGAGCTGATGGACGCGGTGGCCCGCTACCTGGATATGGACCCCATCGCGGTCTATGAGGTGGCCACCTTCTACTCCATGTATGAGATGAAGCCGGTGGGGCGGCACAAGATCTGCGTCTGCACCAACATCTCCTGCATGCTGTGCGGTTCGGAGGAGATCGTCCGGCATCTGCAGAAAAGGCTCGGTATCGGCTTTGGCGAGGTGACCCCGGACGGGCGCTTCTCCCTCAAGGAGGTGGAGTGCCTGGGCGCCTGCGTGGGGGCCCCGATGTTCCAGATCGGGAAGCGCTACTATGAACACCTGACCCCCGAAAAGGTGGATCAGATCCTGGACGAGCTGGATTGAACATGGCCAAGACAGCGAAACACAACCAGGTCTGTTTCCGGACCCTGCATCTGGACAGGCCGTGGACCCTGGAGACCTACCGCAGCGCGGGCGGCTACGAGGTTCTGGAGAAGATTCTCAGGGAGAAGACCGATCCCGACGACATCATCGCGGAGCTGAAGGAGTCCGCCCTGCGCGGGCGCGGCGGCGCGGGCTTCCCCACCGGCCTGAAATGGAGCTTCATGCCGCGCAACGCTCCGGGACAGAAATACATTCTCTGCAACTCCGACGAGGGGGAGCCGGGGACCTGCAAGGATCGCGACATCCTGCGCTACAACCCGCACCAGCTCGTCGAGGGAATGATCATCGCCGGCTACTGCATCGGCGCCTCCACCGGCTACAACTACATCCGCGGCGAGTTCTGGGAGCCCTACGAGCGGTTCGAAGCGGCCCTGGAGGAGGCCCGTGCCGCGGGGCTGCTGGGCAGGGATATTCTGGGTTCCGGTTTCGATTTCGACATCCATGTGCACTTGGGGGCGGGAGCCTACGTGTGTGGCGAGGAGACCGCCCTGATCGAGTCCATCGAGGGGAAGAAGGGGCAGCCGCGCTTCAAGCCCCCCTTCCCGGCCAGCTACGGGCTGTATGGAAGGCCCACCACCATCAACAACACCGAGACCCTCTCCTCGGTTCCGGTGATCCTGAAGAACGGCGGCAAGTGGTTTCTGGAGCTGGGCAAGCCCAACAACGGCGGCAACAAGCTGTTCTGCGTCTCCGGCCATGTCAACAAGCCGGGCAATTTCGAGATCCCCATGGGCACGCCGTTTGCCGAGCTGCTGGAGATGGCCGGCGGGGTGCGGGACGGACACAGGCTGAAGGCGGTGATCCCGGGCGGCTCCTCCACGCCGGTGCTGACCGCCGACGTGGCGATGGATGTGACCATGGACTACGACTCCATCGCCAAGGCGGGCTCCATGCTGGGGGCCGGCTCGGTCATCGTGATGGACGAGACCACCTGCATGGTCAAGGTGCTGGCGCGGGTCTCCTACTTCTACTACGAGGAGTCCTGTGGCCAGTGCACCCCCTGCCGGGAGGGTACCGGCTGGCTGCAGCGGATGGTGAACCGCATCGAGAACGGCCAGGGGCGCCCCGAGGATCTGGACCTGCTGGAGGATGTCGCCAACGGGATCTCGGGCAAGACCATCTGCGCCCTGGGAGATGCCGCGGCGATGCCGGTCAAGAGCTTCGTGAAGAACTTCCGCGACGAGTTCCAGTATCACATCGATCACAAGAAGTGCATGGTTTGACGAGGGGAAACGGGTCGGGCGATGGCAGAGATTGAAATCAACGGCAAGGTGATCCAGGTTCGCGACGGGGCGATGCTGATCGAGGCCGCCGACGAGGCCGGTATCACCATTCCGCGCTTCTGCTATCACGAGAAGCTGTCGGTCGCCGCCAGCTGCCGCATGTGCCTGGTGGAGGTGGAGAAGGTGCCCAAGCCGCTGCCCGCCTGCGCCACCCCGGTCAACGACGGCATGAAGGTGTGGACCAACTCCCCGCGCGCCCTGGCTGCGCAGAAGGCGGTGATGGAGTTCCTGCTCATCAACCATCCGCTGGACTGCCCCATCTGTGACCAGGGGGGGGAGTGCGACCTGCAGGACATGGCGGTGGGGTACGGCAACGACGCATCCCGCTTCGCCGAGATCAAGCGGGTGGTGAAGAGCAAGGATATCGGTCCGCTGATCGCCACCGATTTCACCCGCTGTATCCACTGTACCCGCTGCGTCCGTTTCGGCCAGGAGATCGCCGGGATTAGGGAGCTGGGGGCCACCGGCCGCGGTGAACACATGGAGATCGGCACCTATGTGGAGAAGAGCGTGAGCTCCGAGCTGTCGGGCAATATCATCGATCTCTGCCCGGTGGGTTCGCTCACCTCCAAGCCGTTCCGCTTCACCGCCCGGCCCTGGGAGCTGACCCCCTGCGCCACCGTTGCCCCCCATGACTGCGTTGGCTCCAACCTTACCCTGCATACGCGCCGTAACCGGGTGATGCGCGCCGTGCCCCGCGCCAACGAGGCCATCAACGAGATCTGGATCCCGGATCGGGACCGGTTCAGCTATCTGGGGCTGAACAGCGAGGAGCGGCTGCACAAACCGCTGCTGAAGGTGGATGGCGAGTGGCGCGAGAGCGACTGGAACAGCGCCCTGGAGCGCGTGGTCCGGGGTACCAGGGGGGTGATCGCGGCCCACGGGGCGGAGCAGGTGGGGGCCCTGATCTCTCCCGGCGCCACGCTGGAGGAGAGCTACCTGCTGCAGAAACTGCTGCGCCGGCTGGGAAGCGCCAACATAGATCACCGCCTGCGCGAGGGTGACTTCTCCGATCAGGAGGAGCTGCCGCCGTTTCCCTGGCTGGGGCAGGGCATAGCGGATCTGGAGGGGATCGACCTCGCCCTGCTGGTGGGCTCCAACCTGCGCAAGGAGCAGCCCATGCTCAACCACCGCGTGCGCAAGGCGGTTCTCAAGGGCGCGGGGGTGATGGTGGTCAATCCGGTGGACTTCCCCTTCAACTACCCTCTGGAGGAGCGCTTGATCGGCGATCCGCCCCGGATGCTGCGCCACCTGGCCGGCATCGCCGCGGCGTTGCTGGAGATTACCGGCAAGCGGGCCCCCAAGGGGCTCAGGGCGCTGCTCAAGGGGATCGAGACCAGCGACGCGGAGCTGGCGGTGGCCAAGCGGCTGGAGGCGGCGGAGCGGGGCGCGGTGTTCTGCGGCGTACTGGCGCTGGGCAGCGCGCAGGCCTCCTCGCTGCGCGCGCTGGCGGCGCTGATCGCCACCCTGAGCGGCGCCACCTTTGCCACCCTGCCGGAGGGAGCCAACGGGGCCGGGGCCTGGCTGGCCGGCGCGGTGCCGCACCGCGGGCCGGCGGGACAGGAGGAGGGGCTGGTGGCCCCTACCAACGCCCTGGAGATGCTGGAGCGGCCGTTGCGCGGCTACCTGCTGTTCGGCATCGAGCCGGAGCTGGACAGCGCCCATCCCGCGGCTGCCATGGCCGCCCTGGCGGAGGCGGAGTTCGTGGCCTGCTTCACCCCCTTCGTCACCGAGCGGATGAAACAGTATGCGGATGTGCTGCTGCCCATCGCCCCCTTCTCGGAGACCTCGGGAACCTTCGTGAATATCGAGGGGCGCTGGCAGAGTTTTACCGGGGCGGTCGCTCCCCCCGGTGAGGCGCGGCCCGGCTGGAAGGTACTGCGGGTGCTGGGCAACCTGTTCGACCTGGAGGGGTTCGAGTACACCTCCAGCGAGGAGGTGCGTGACGAGCTGCGGGGGTCGGCGGAGTCGATCAAGCCCTCCACCAAGCTGGCGTGGCGCTGCCCCGGTGACCTGGGCGGCGACGGAGACGCAGTGTGGCGTATCGGGGAGGTGCCCATCTATGCCGTTGACGGCCTGGTGCGGCGCTCCACACCCCTGCAGCAGACCATGGATGCCAGGCCCGCCGCCGTTTACATGAACTCTGCTCAGGCCGAGGCTTTGGGCCTGAAAGATGGCGAGACAGCCCGGGTGACGCAGGCTGGCGGCTCCGCGAACCTGCCGCTGGTCATCGACGAGCGGGTTGCGCAGGGCTGCGTGATTGTTCCCGCCGCCCTTCCCGAGACTGCGGCTCTCGGGCCGATTCACGGGCCGGTGGAGATATCCAGGGGCTGAGATGATGAGAAGCGGATGGAGTGGTGATGCTTGATGCGCTGCTGACACTGATAATAGTACTGCTCAAGATTGTGGCGCTGCTGGTGCCGCTGATGGTGGCGGTGGCCTATCTGACCTTCGCCGAGCGCAAGATCATCGGCTTCATCCAGGGACGCATGGGTCCGCTGCATGTGGGTCCGCGCGGCTGGCTGCAACCCATTGCCGATGCGGTCAAGCTGATCTTCAAGGAGATCATCATCCCCAGCGGGGCCAACCGTTTCCTGTTCCTGCTCGCGCCCATGCTGGCCATGGGGCCCTCCATCGCCGCCTGGGCGGTGATGCCGCTGGGGGAGAATCTCTATATTACCGACATCAACGCCGGGCTGCTCTATGTGCTGGCGGTCACTTCGCTGAGCGTGTACGGCATCATCATTGCGGGCTGGGCCTCCAACTCCAAGTATGCCTTCCTCGGCGCGCTGCGCTCCGCCGCGCAGGTGGTCTCCTACGAGATTGCGATGGGGTTCGCGCTGGTGGGGGTGCTGCTCGCCGCCGGCAGCATGAACCTGCGCGAGATCGTGCTGGCCCAGCAGGGCAGTCTGCTGCACTGGTTCTGGCTGCCGCTGCTGCCGCTGTTCGTGGTCTATTTCATCTCCGGCCTGGCGGAGACCAACCGCGCCCCGTTCGATCTGGCGGAGGGGGAGTCGGAGATCGTGGCCGGCTTCCATGTGGAGTACTCGGGGATGAGTTTCGGGGTGTTCTTCCTGGCGGAGTACGCCAACATGATCCTGATCTCCATGCTCACCGCGTTGATGTTTCTGGGCGGCTGGCTCTCTCCGTTTCAGGGGATTCCGCTGCTGGAGAGCCTGTTCGGCTGGGTTCCGGGGCTGGTCTGGCTGCTGCTGAAGACCTCGTTCTTCCTGCTGCTGTTCCTGTGGGTGCGCGCCACCTTCCCGCGCTATCGCTATGACCAGCTGATGCGCCTGGGGTGGAAGATTCTGATCCCGATCACCATAGTCTGGCTGCTGGTGGTGGGGGCCGCCGTGGTGGGCGGCCTCGGGCCCTGGTTCGATCGGGTGTAGCAGGGGGCGAAGATGAGTGCATTGGGCCGTTTTTTCAAGGGTCTGTTCCTGCTGGAGCTGCTGCGCGGGCTGCGCCTCACCGGCCGCTACCTGCTGGACAGGAAGGTCACCGTCATCTACCCCGAGGAGAAGACGCCGCAGTCGCCCCGCTTCCGCGGGCTGCACGCCCAGCGTCGCTATCCCAACGGGGAGGAGCGCTGTATCGCCTGCAAGCTGTGTGAGGCGGTGTGCCCCGCCATGGCCATCACCATCGAGGCGGCCCCGCGCGAGGATGGCAGCCGGCGCACCTCCCGTTACGAGATCGATCTGACCAAGTGCATCTTCTGCGGCTTCTGCGAGGAGTCCTGTCCGGTGGATGCCATTGTGGAGACCCGGGTGTTCGAATATTTCGGCGAGAAGCGGGGTGATCTGGTGAAGGGCAAGGAGGAGCTGCTCTCCATCGGGGATCGGCTGGAGGCGCAGATCGCGGCCGATCGGGAGCAGGATGCGCCCTATCGCTAACTGACAGGTGCTGATATTCAGATGAGTTTCGAGCAGTTCGTCTTCTACTTGTTTTCCGCGGCCATGCTGGGCTCCGCGCTGATGGTGATAACCCTGCGCAATCCGGTGCATGCGGCGCTCTCCCTGGTGCTCACCTTCGTCTCCGGGGCGGCGCTTTGGCTGCTGCTGGAGGCGGAGTTTCTCGCCATCACCCTGGTGCTTGTCTATGTCGGGGCGGTGATGGTGCTGTTCCTGTTCGTGGTGATGATGCTGGATGTGAATCTGGCCCGGTTGCGCGAGGGGTTCGTCAAGCTGCTGCCGGTGGGCGTGCTGGCGGCGCTGCTGGTGGTTGGCATGATGATCTATGTGGTGGGGCCCGCCAACTTCGGTCTCGATCAGGTGGCCGAGCCGGCCGGTCATCCGGCGGATTACAGCAACACCCGGGAGCTTGGGCTGGTGCTCTATACGGTTTACGTCTATCCATTCGAGATCGCGGCGGTGATCCTGCTGGTGGCCATCATCGCCGCCATTCTGCTGGCGCTGCGCAAGCGCCCGTCCAGCAAGCAGCAGAATCCGGATCTGCAGATCGCGGTGCGCAAGGAGGATCGATTGCGCATCGTTCAGGTGGCGTCCGAGGGGCGTCAGGCGGCCAGGCCGGAGGAGAAGGGATGATTGCGCTGTCCGACTATCTGATCTTGGGCGCCATTCTGTTCGGCATCAGCGTGGCGGGGATCTTCCTCAACCGCAAGAACATCATCATCCTGCTGATGTGCATCGAGCTCATGCTGCTGGCGGTCAACATGAACTTTATCGCCTTCTCCCACTATCTGGGGGATATCGCCGGTCAGGTGTTCGTGTTCTTCATCCTCACCGTTGCGGCGGCGGAGGCGGCCATCGGACTGGCCATTCTGGTGGTGCTGTTCCGTAACCGGCGCACCATCAACGTGGATGATCTGGATTCACTGAAGGGATAGCAGCGGAGCGACCATATGCAAAACCTCTATCTCACCATCGTTCTGGCACCGCTGTTCGGCGCAATCGTGGCCGGCCTGTTCGGGCGCTTCATCAGCCGCTCGGTGGCCCATGGGGTGACCATCGCCGGGGTGGCGCTGTCCACCGTTCTCTCCCTGTATGTGTTCAAGCATATTGCCATCGACGGGGGCGAGATCTTCAACGGCACCGTGTACACCTGGATGGTGAGCGACGGGATTCGCTTTGAAGTGGGCTTCCTGATCGATCCGTTGAGCGCCATGATGATGGCGGTGGTGACTTTCGTCTCCCTGATGGTGCATATCTATACCATCGGCTATATGCATGACGATCCGGGGTACAAGCGTTTCTTCAGCTACATCTCGCTGTTCACCTTCTCCATGCTGATGCTGGTGATGTCCAACAACTTCCTGCAGCTGTTCTTCGGCTGGGAGGCGGTGGGGCTGGTCTCCTATCTGCTGATCGGTTTCTGGTACAAGCGGCCCAGCGCCATTTTCGCCAATCTGAAGGCGTTTCTGGTCAATCGGGTGGGGGATTTCGGGTTTCTGCTGGGAATCGCTGCGGTGCTTATGTATTTCAACAGCCTGGATTACGCCGATGTGTTCAAGGCGGCGCCGCTGATGGCGGATATGACCATCCAGGTGATACCCGGGATAGAGTGGTCGCTGATGACGGTGATCTGCATCCTGCTGTTCATCGGCGCCATGGGCAAGTCGGCCCAGGTTCCGCTGCATGTGTGGCTGCCCGACTCCATGGAGGGCCCGACCCCCATCTCGGCCCTGATCCACGCCGCCACCATGGTCACCGCCGGTATCTTCATGGTGGCGCGCATGTCGCCGCTGTATGAGCTCTCCACCACCGCGCTTGGTGTGGTGCTGGTGATTGGCGCCATAACCGCGCTGTTCATGGGGATCCTGGGCATCATCCAGAACGACATCAAGCGGGTGGTGGCCTACTCCACCCTCTCCCAGCTGGGTTACATGACCGTGGCGCTGGGCGCTTCCGCCTACGCGGCGGGGGTGTTCCACCTGATGACCCACGCCTTCTTCAAGGCGCTGCTGTTCCTGGCGGCGGGTTCGGTGATCATCGGCATGCACCATGAGCAGGATATCCGCAAGATGGGGGGTATCAGGAAGTACATGCCAATCACCTACTGGACCATGCTGATCGGCTCGCTGGCGTTGATCGGTTTCCCGGGTTTTGCCGGTTTCTTTTCCAAGGATGCCATTATCGAGGCGGTGCATCTGTCCAGCACGCCAGGGGCCGGATTTGCCTATTTCGCAGTGCTCATCGGGGTGTTTATCACCGCCTTCTACAGCTTCCGCATGTTCTTCCTGGTGTTCCACGGGAAGGAGCGGATGGATGAACATACCCGGGAGCATCTGCACGAGACCCCGTGGGTGGTCACCGGACCGCTGATTGCGCTGGCGATCCCCTCCATATTCATCGGCGCGCTCTATATCGGTCCCATGCTGTTTGGTGATTTCTTCCAGGGGGCCATCCATGTCAGTCAGGAGCGTGATGTGCTGGCCCTTCTCGGGGAGAATTTCCACGGCTGGTTCGGCTTTGTGCTGCACGGTCTGGTGGCGCCCGCGTTCTATCTTGCCGCGGCTGGCGTCGGAGCGGCCTGGTTCCTGTATCTGAAGCGCCCCGACATACCGGAGATGATCAGGGGGCGCGCCGGGCTGCTCTACTCCATTCTGGATCGCAAGTATGGCTTCGACGATTTCAACGACAAGGTGATCGCCGCCGGCAGCCGGGCGCTGGGCAGGTTGTTGTGGCAGGTTGGCGATGTAAAGGTGATCGACGGGCTCATCGTCAACGGGGCGGCGAAGAGCGTGGGGTGGTTCTCGGGCGTGGTGCGGTATGTTCAGACCGGGTTCCTCTACCACTATGCGTTTGCCATGTTCGTGGGCCTGTTCGTTCTGATCGCCCTGTTCGTGTTTTGACTGGAACTATCTATTGAGGGTGGGAATGCATGTCCTTTGAACTGCCACTGCTGAGTCTGGTTGTCTGGACCCCGATTATCGGCGGGCTGCTGGTGCTTGCGATTGGCAGTGGCAAGCATGTGCTGGAGGCGCGGGTGGTGGCGCTGCTGGTGGCGCTGTTCACCTTCGTCATCTCCATACCGCTGTATGTGCTGTTCGATACCACCACCCATCAGATGCAGTTCGTGGAGCTGTATCCCTGGATTGAGCGTTTCAATATCAATTACCACCTGGGGGTGGATGGCATCTCCATGCCGCTGATTATCCTCACCACCTTTACCACGGTGCTGGTGGTGCTGGCCGGCTGGGAGGTGATCCAGTACAAGCCGGCCCAATACATGGCGGCGTTTTTGATCATGGAGGGGCTGATGAACGGCGTGTTCGCGGCCCTGGACGGGATGCTGTTCTATGTGTTCTGGGAGGCGCTGCTGATCCCCATGTTCGTGGTGATCGGGATCTGGGGCGGGCCGCGGCGGGTGTACGCCACCATCAAGTTCTTCCTGTACACCTTCCTGGGTTCGGTGTTCATGCTGGTCTCCCTGATCTATATGTATTTCCAGGCGGACAGCTTCGCCATTCTGGATTTCCATGCCCTCAAGCTGGGGATGACGGCCCAGATCCTTATCTTCCTGGCCTTCCTGCTTGCGTTTGCGGTGAAGGTTCCCATGTGGCCGGTGCACACCTGGTTGCCGGATGCGCATGTGGAGGCGCCTACCGGCGGTTCGGTGATCCTGGCGGCTATCATGCTCAAGCTGGGGGCCTACGGCTTCCTGCGTTTCAGCCTTCCGATGGTCCCCGACGCCAGCCGCGAGCTGGACTGGCTCATGATTATGCTGTCGCTGATCGCGGTGGTGTACATCGGTTTCGTGGCGCTGGTGCAGAAGGATATGAAGAAGCTGGTGGCCTACTCATCCATTTCGCACATGGGATTCGTGACGCTCGGCTTTTTCATTGCGTTTACCATTTTCGAGAATACCGGAAGCTGGAAAGGGGCCGCCATGGGAATCGAGGGGGGCATAGTGCAGATGATCTCCCACGGCTTCATCTCCGGGGCGATGTTCCTCTGTATCGGGGTGCTGTATGACCGGGTGCACAGCCGCGAGATTGCGGCCTACGGGGGCGTGACCAACACCATGCCCGCCTTCGCCGCCTTTGCGGTGCTGTTTGCCATGGCCAACTCCGGCCTGCCCGGCACCTCGGGATTCGTTGGGGAGTTCATGGTGATTCTGAGCGCCTTCAAGGCAGATTTCTGGATCGCCTTCGTGGCAGCCCTGACCCTGATCGTTGGAGCGGCCTATACGCTCTGGATGGTCAAGAGGGTGTTCTTCGGAGAGGTGGCCAATGACAACGTGGCCAAACTGAAGGATATAAATGCACGCGAGTTCGTCATTCTGTCCACGCTGGCTGCGGCGGTGCTGTTCTTCGGAATCTATCCCGCGCCACTGCTGGAGGTGATGGGCGCCTCCGTGCAGCATCTGCTGGAACATATCGCTCAATCGAAGCTGTAAACGGGTGTGCCTGCTATGGATTTTGAGATGTCGAATATGAGCGTTGCGCTGCCGGAGATGTTCGTTCTTGGCATGGCCTGCCTGATCCTGCTCATCGATCTGTTCCTGACCGACAAGAACCGCATCATCACCTACCTGCTGGCCCAGGCAACTCTGGTGGGCGCGGCGATCGCCTCTCTCGGGCACCAGTTTGGCACTCCGGAGATCGCCTACAGCGGCACCTTCATCCGCGACGGAATGGGAGATGTCCTGAAGGTGTTCATCTATCTGTCGGTGTTTGTGGTGTTCCTCTACTCCCGCTCCTACCTGCAGGCGCGCAACATGTTCAAGGGGGAGTTCTACGTGCTCGGCCTGTTCGGCGTGCTGGGCATGATGGTGATGGTGTCGGCCCATAGCCTGCTGACCCTCTATCTGGGGCTGGAGCTGCTCTCCCTGTCCATGTATGCGCTGGTGGCGATGAACCGCAACTCTATCTCCTCCTCGGAAGCGGCGATGAAGTACTTTATACTCGGCGCGCTGGCTTCCGGGATGCTGCTGTATGGCATGTCGATGCTCTACGGCGTGACCGGCTCCCTGGAGCTGGCGCAGATCAGCAGGGGAGTGACCGAGGCCGGGGCCGATGACATGGTGCTGGTATTCGGGTTGGTGTTTACCGTGGTGGGTATAGCGTTCAAGCTGGGGGCGGTGCCGTTCCATATGTGGGTGCCGGATGTGTACCAGGGTTCTCCTACCGCGGTGACGGTCTATATCGGCAGTGCGCCCAAGATAGCCGCTTTCGCCATGGTGATGCGGTTGCTGGTGGATGGTCTCGAGGGGTTGCAGGAACACTGGCAGGGGATGTTGATCATCCTGGTCATTCTCTCCCTGGCCCTTGGCAACATCACCGCCATAGCGCAGACCAACATCAAGCGCATGCTGGCCTACTCCACCATTGCCCATGTCGGCTACCTGCTGCTCGGGGTGCTCAGCGGTACCGAAAGCGGTTACGCCTCCTCCATGTTCTACACCATCGTATATGCGCTGATGAGCCTGGGAGGGTTTGGCATGATCATGCTGTTGAGCCGCGCCGGCTTCGAGGCCGACAGGCTGGAGGATTTCAAGGGCCTCAACGAGCGCAGCCCCTGGTTCGCATTCATGATGCTGATCCTGATGTTCTCCATGGCGGGGGTGCCGGTATTCCTCGGCTTCTGGGCCAAGCTCTCGGTGCTCTCTGCCGTGGTGGAGGCCGGGATGGTGTGGCTGGCGGTGGTGGCGGTGATCTTCTCCATAATTGGAGCGTTCTACTATCTGCGCATAGTAAAACTAATGTATTTCGACAAGCCGGAAGACAGCTCGCCCATCGAGAGCGAGATCGATGTGCGAATCATGCTGAGCGCCAACAGCCTGGCCATATTGGCCTTGGGGATGTTTCCCGGCGCGCTGATGGGATTGTGCGTCAAGGCGTTAGCGGTGACCTGAGGAGAGTCGGGGCTTCAAGGGGCGCCGCAAAAATCTGCAACCAGAGCGATGCCTGCTCGTGACAGGCAAGCGGTAGCCTTGCAGCTGATTTTATAGCCCGTCGAGGGGGCTGACCACACCTCTTCCCCCCCGGTTCAGCACGTGAGTGTAGATCATGGTGGTGGAGACGTCGGCGTGACCCAGGAGTTCCTGAACCGTGCGTATGTCGTACCCGGCTTCGAGCAGGTGGGTGGCGAAGCTGTGGCGTAGCGCATGACAGTTGACCCGCTTGGTTATGCCCGCCTTTCTCGCGGCCACCTTGATCCCCTTTTGCAGGCTGTTTTCGTGAACATGATGACGCCGCACCGCGCCACTGCGCGGATCGGTGGAGATTCTGGCGCTGTAGAACACGTACTGCCACTTCCACTCCCTGCCGGCGTTGGGGTACTTGCGGGCCAGGGCGTAGGGAAGATACACCTCGCCGAACCCGTTTCTCAAATCATTCTGGTGTATCTGGTAGCCCTCTTCCAGTTGTTCCTGCAGAGGAGCGACCAACGCAGCGGGCATGGGGACCACGCGATCCTTTTGCCCTTTGCCGTTGCGCACCAGGATCTGCCGGTATTCGAAGTCCACATCCTGAACCCGGAGGCGGATGCACTCCATGAGCCGCATCCCGGTTCCGTAGAGCAGGGATGCCATCAGCCATTTGGACCCTTGCATCTGTTGCAACAGCGCGGAGACCTCGCTTTTGCTCAAGACCGTGGGTAGCCGTTTGGGGCGTTTGGCTCGAACAAACCCCTCCATCTCCCCCACCTTTCTCTTGAGCACCTGTTCGAAAAAGAACACCAGGGCGTTGAGAGCCTGGTTCTGGGTGCTGGCCGCAACATTGCGATCCACCGCCAGATACTGAAGAAAGGATACGATGTGCGATTTGTCCAGAGTACGAGGGTTCTTTCCGCCGGAGTGGAGGATGAACCTCGCCAACCAGGATTCGTAAGCTTGCTCTGTGCGGAGCGAGTACGCGCGCTGCCTGATCTCCGTTACCAGAGCGGTAAATTCACGGTGGTATCTCTTGCGGACCGCATCGAGGGCGTCTTCTCCGGCGTGCTCCCATCGTGGACCGGCCTGCCGCCCAGCGCTCGTGGAGGGCCCTCTGCCTTGCTCCGGATGCTCGGGAGGTGGAGCTTCCCCGCGCCAGCGATCCCAGTCCAAATCCCTGGACCAGGAAGCGCCTGTCATATCCAACAGAATGCGAATCGACTCCGCAGCCTGCCGGATCTGCCAATCCTTGAGCCTTTTCCTGCACAGCCCGTCAAGAAATTCGGCCACATGCTTCGCAGTGTGCGATTGAAGTCTTTGGTTGGGAAAAGCCTTGATATACCGCTCCGCCCACACCACATGCCAACGCACATAACGCTGGTAAACCCCATGCGAATGCAGCGCGTCAATATATCTGTTCCAGAAACTGGATACCGTCTGATCCGAAGTTGAGGGCAAGCCGGACATATGCTAGCGTTATCTGAATAATTAGGAACTGCCGCTGTGGGTGGGGATGTCTTCCCTTTCTTGGATGCTAGGCGGAAACCACGTTAAGAGCAATAGATGAATTACGTACGTCACAAATTTTTGACGTTTCTGTAGAATTAGATGTTATGCCTTTAGCTCTCGCACAAAGAAAAAAGGTTTATTTCCCTTGCATCCAAAGCAAGCTGATATTTCGCTATAGAAGCCATGCAATCTCCCGGTTGTGTGCCAATAGCCGCCCAAGGATGGAACCCCCGGCTATGGAGAAGGAAAAATGGCCTTGAGGCTCTATTCACATCCTGTGCTGT
>WFXP01000065.1 GCA_015490535.1 Gammaproteobacteria bacterium | reverse complement strand
GGCGTATGCCGACCTAATCACCATCTCCGGTCATGACGGGGGTACCGGTGCCAGCCCTCTCACCTCGGTGAAGTATGCCGGCTCCCCCTGGGAGCTGGGGCTCACCGAGACCCATCAGATCCTGCGCGCCAACGATCTGCGCGACAAGGTGCGGTTACAGACCGACGGTGGCCTCAAGACCGGCCTGGATGTGGTCAAGGCCGCGCTGCTCGGCGCGGAGAGCTTCGGCTTCGGTACCGCGCCCATGATAGCCGTCGGCTGCAAGTACCTGCGTATCTGCCACCTGAACAACTGTGCCACCGGTGTGGCCACCCAGCATGAGGTGCTGCGCAAGGAGCACTATATCGGCAGGGTGGAGATGGTGATGAACTATATCCGGTTCGTGGCGGAGGAGGTGCGCGAGCTGCTGGCGCAGCTGGGCTTCCGCAGGCTGGAGGAGATCATCGGCCGCACCGATCTGCTGGAACTGCTGCCCGGCGCCACCTCGCGGCAGCGGAAGCTGGATCTGGGGCCGATCGTGAGCGACGGCGGCGTCGCCGCGGAGAAGCCCCGCTACTGCACCGAGCCGCGCAACGAGCCCTTCGACAAGGGGGAGCTGGCCGAGCGGATGGTGCGTGACACACTGCCCGCCATCGAGAGCGGCGGTGGAGGCAGCTTCTCCTACCGCCTGAACAATACCCACCGCTCCATCGGCGCGCGCCTCTCCGGCGAGATCGCCCGGCGTCACGGCAATACCGGCATGGAGGAGAACCCCATTACCCTGCGCCTGCAGGGGACGGCGGGGCAGAGTTTCGGGGTGTGGAACGCCGGTGGCCTGCACATGTATCTGGAGGGGGACGCCAACGACTATGTGGGCAAGGGGATGGCCGGCGGCAAGCTGGTTATCTACCCGCCGGCCGGGAGCCACTTCAACAGCCACGAGACCGCCATAATAGGCAACACCTGCCTCTACGGGGCCACCGGAGGCCAGCTGTTTGCCTCGGGGCTGGCCGGGGAACGCTTCGCGGTGCGCAACTCGGGCGCCTGCGCGGTGGTGGAGGGGGCGGGCGACCACTGCTGCGAGTACATGACCGGTGGCGTGGTGGTGGTGCTGGGGCGTACCGGCCTCAACTTCGGTGCCGGAATGACCGGCGGCTTCGCCTACGTGCTGGATCGGGAGAACAGCTTCGTGGATCACTACAATCACGAACTGATCGACATCCACCGCATCACCACCGAAAACATGGGCGCCTACCGCGACCATCTGGTGGAGTTGATCCGGCAGTTCGTGACCGAAACCGGCAGCAGCTACGGCCAGCGGATCCTGGATGATTTCGCGGACCTGGCGGGCCGGTTCTGGCTGGTCAAGCCCAAGGCGCTGCAGCTGGCGGCGCTGATTGCCGATCTGCGCAACGCCGCGGCGTGACCACATTGAGTGCTGGATGAGCAGTTATGGGTAACATCTTCCAATTCCTGCAGGTGCCGCGCACGCTCCCGGAGAAGAGGCCCTCCCAGGAGCGGCTCAAGGACTACTGCGAGATCTACCGCGGCTTCGACCCCTCCAGCGCCGCGCAGCAGGCGGATCGCTGTCTCGAGTGCGGCAACCCCTACTGCGAATGGAAGTGTCCGGTACACAACTACATTCCCAACTGGCTGAAGCTGGTGGCGGAGGGCAATATCCCGGAGGCTGTGGAGCTGTCCAACCGTACCAACAGCCTGCCGGAGATCTGTGGCCGGGTCTGCCCCCAGGACCGGCTCTGTGAAGGGGCCTGTACCCTGAACGACGGTTTCGGGGCGGTGACCATCGGCGCGGTGGAGAGTTTCATCACCGACACCGCCATCCGCGATGGGTGGCGCCCGGATCTCTCCCATGTGCAGCAGAGCGGCAGGCGGGTGGCGATAGTGGGTGCCGGTCCCGCCGGGCTGGGCTGCGCCGACGTGCTGGTGCGCAACGGCGTCCAGCCGGTGGTCTATGATCGCCATCCGGAGATAGGCGGTCTGCTCACCTTCGGCATCCCGGAGTTCAAGCTGGAGAAGTCTGTGGTCCGCCGGCGCGGCGAGCTGCTCAGGGAGATGGGAGTGGAGTTCGTGCTCGATACCGAGGTGGGAAAGGATGTGCTGTTCCAGCAGCTGATGGACGAGTATGACGCCGTGTTTCTCGGTATGGGCACCTACAGCTACATGCGGGGCGGCTTCCCCGGCGAGGATCTGCCGGGGGTCCATTCGGCGCTGCCCTACCTGATCTCCAATGTGAGGCGCTGTCTGGGGCTGGAGAGCGACGGGCCCGGCTTCATCGACATGTATGGCAAGCGGGTGGTGGTGCTGGGCGGAGGAGACACCGCCATGGACTGCACCCGCACTGCACTTCGCCAGGGCGCGCTGAGCGTGGTGTGCGCCTACCGGCGCGACGAGGCCAACATGCCGGGCTCCCGGCGCGAGGTGACCAACGCCCGCGAGGAGGGGGTGAACTTCATGTGGAACCGGCAGCCGGTGGAGGTGATCGGAGACGGCGGCGTGGAGGGGGTGAGAGTGGTCACCACCGAGCTGGGCGAGCCCGACGAAAACGGGCGGCGCCGTCCCCAGCCGGTTCCGGGCTCCGAAGAGGTGATTCCGGCCGATGCGGTGATCGTGGCCTTCGGTTTTCGTCCCAGCCCGCCGGACTGGCTGCGGCAGTTCCAGGTGGAGACCGACGAGGGCGGCCGGGTGAGGGCGCCGGAGCAGCAGCGTTTCCCGTTCCAGACCAGCAATCCGAAGATATTCGCCGGGGGAGACATGGTACGGGGCTCCGACCTGGTGGTTACCGCCATCCATGAGGGGCGCGAGGCGGCGCGCGGTATTCTCGCCTACCTGGAGATCTGAACCACGATGGAGCCCTTGCAGAATGATCGCCTGCTGCGCGCGCTACTGCGCGAGCCGGTGGATGTGACGCCGGTCTGGATGATGCGCCAGGCGGGGCGGTACCTGCCGGAGTACCGCGCCACCCGCGAGCGCGCCGGCAGCTTCATGGATCTGTGCCGCTCTCCGGAGCTGGCCTGCGAGGTAACCCTGCAGCCGCTGGAGAGATTTCCCCTGGATGCGGCCATCCTTTTTTCCGACATTCTTACCGTTCCCGACGCCATGGGGCTGGGGCTCTACTTCTCCGAAGGGGAGGGGCCGCGTTTCGAGCGCCCGCTGCGCAGCAGGGGGGAGATCGAGCGGCTTCCGGTTCCCGATCCGGAGCAGGAGCTTGGCTATGTGATGGATGCGGTGCGCACCATCCGCCGGGAGCTGCGGGGTAGGGTACCCCTCATCGGCTTCTCCGGCAGTCCCTGGACCCTCTCCACCTACATGGTGGAGGGGGGCTCCAGCAAGGAGTACGCGCACATCAAGGGGATGCTGTTCGACCGTCCCGAGCTGCTGCACCGTCTGCTCGATACCCTGGCCCGCTCGGTAACCGCGTATCTCAACGCCCAGATCGCCGCGGGGGCGCAGGCGGTGATGGTCTTCGACACCTGGGGCGGCATTCTGACCCCGCGCGACTACCGGGAGTTCTCCCTGCGCTACATGGAGCAGATAGTGGCCGGCCTGGAGCGTGAGGCGGAGGGGCGCAGGGTGCCGGTCATCCTGTTCACCAAGGGGGGCGGGGACTGGCTGGAGGCGATGGCCGACACCGGCTGCGACGCCCTGGGGGTGGACTGGACACTGGATCTCGGTGACGCGCGGCGGCGCGTGGGGGATCGGGTGGCGCTGCAGGGCAACATGGACCCCGCGGTGCTCTACTCCTCCCCGGAACGTATCCGCCGGGAGGTGGTCACAATCCTGGAGAGCTATGGCAGGGGTGGTGGCCACGTATTCAACCTGGGCCACGGCATCCACCAGCATGTGGATCCGGAGCACGCCGCGGCCTTCGTGGAGGCGGTGCACGAGCTGAGCGCTCCCATGCACCGGGAATGAGGAGAACCGAGAGCATGAAACCGTTGCCGATTACCAGGACAACCGACAGCAAAGCGGCCTTCAGAGCGGGCAGGGTGTTCCGGATCAGGGCGTGGCCCGCGGGGAATGGCTGGCCCGGTATGTTTGCTCTGGCCCTGCTGCTGGCCGCCACTGTCGCTTGCGCCGGGGATGGCGGCGTCGAGCAGAGGGCGTGGCAGGAGATCCGGGGCGGCGCCCTGCTGGTGGATGTCAGAACCCCCCGGGAGTACGCGGCGGGCCACCTGGAGGGAGCCTTGCTGATTCCTTACGATCAGGTGAAGCAGCGTCTGGTCGAGTTCGGGGAGGACAAGGGCCGCTCCATAGTGCTCTACTGCCGAAGCGGGCGCCGCGCCGGTGTCGCCGAACGGATCCTGCGCGAGGCCGGTTTCACCAATGTCCTCAATGCGGGCGGGTATGAGGCGATGCGGGCCGCGCAACGCCACAGGGGCGCTGAATCCTGATTGGATCGTAACTATTCAGCTCACCCCTGAAATCCGCCATTTCGGCGTTGAAAAATGGCCATTTACCCTCGTAAACTCCCATTTTTTTCGCCTTGAACTGACGAATTTCAGGGGCGATCTGAACAGTTACCAGCATGTTTCAATACCATGCTGAATAGTTACATCGGATCTTCCTCAAATCGTGTGGGTGAAATGGTAAATCATCCTTGACAGGCGGAATGCACGCCACATACTCGGTAGCCAGAAGTGGATTGGGGCTGTCTGGCCGGGGACGGTGGTTATCCACCATCTGCGCCAACTGCAGCTGGTCCGGCTATCCCAAAATCTCCCCAATCCCCTTCTGCCGACCATCTTCCGGCGTGCATTCCGCCTGTCAAGGACGGAGCCGCTACGCGGTGATTTACCATTTCACCCACACGATTTGAGGAAGACCTTCCTGATCTATAACCTTGACGGAGTACTAGCAGATCCGCGGCAACGGGTCCTCCTCCAGCTCGTCCAGCAGGCGCTCTCCGCCCAGTTCGGTCTGTAGCAGGAGGCGGCCCTTGCCGGCTGCCGTCTCGCCGATGATCGCCGCCCCTTCTCCTTGCGGCAGGGAGCGCCAGCGCT
>WFXP01000064.1 GCA_015490535.1 Gammaproteobacteria bacterium | reverse complement strand
GGATTGGGGCTGTCTGGGCTGGGGAGTGGCGGATATCCACCACCTGCGCCAATTGCAACTGGTTCGGCTATCCCAAAGTCTCCCCAATCCCCTTCTGCCGACCATCTTCTGGCGTGCATTCTGCCTGTCAAGGACGGAGCCGCTACGCGGTGATTTACCATTTCACCCACACGATTTGAGGATGCCCTTCCTGATTTATCACCTTGAAAGGGTACCGGAGGTCAACAGACCGTATCCGGGCGATGATCGCGGTGCGATGGTCACCTCTCCGGATGAAATGCCCGGGCTATCCGGTACCACAGGATGCCCACATACTCGCGCAGTGCCAGATAGCTGGTGTTCAGGGAGCTGGTGTGGGGCAGGTAGTCTTGCGGCCATCCCGGTTCCCATCCCAATCCGCCGGTAAAGGCGGTGGGGGCCGGGATCACCTCGATTCCCGCGGTGATGAATGATTCTGCGGCGCGCGGCATGTGGAACGCGTGGGTAACCAGATAGATCCGCTGCATGCCGCGCGCCTTCAGCAGCTCGCCGATGCGGTGGGCGTTCTCTCTGGTGGTCCTGCTGGTCTCCTCGGTCAACACCTCTTCGATGCGGAACTCCTGTTTGAGCACCCTGGCCATGAGCAGCGCCTCCGGCTCCCGGTGCGCCCCGAACACCACCCCACCGCTGACTATTACCGGCAGCCGGGTGCGCCGCTGCAGCCAGGCGGCATAACGCAGCCGTACCAGGGAGAGGTGGGAGGTGGTATCGCTGCCGCCGAATTCGGGCGCATCGGGCTTCCGGCCGCCGGCCAGTACCACGATAGCCTGGGCGGAGGGGGAGGCAAGCTGTGTTTCATCCAGTGGCGGCCATCTGTTCTCCAGGGTGTTGATCAGGGGGACCGCCACCGCCGGAATACTGAGCAGATAGAGGAGCAGCAGGGCTCCCCAGAGCAGGGTTGACGCCAGCAGCGGCCTGCGCCTGCGCAACAGCAGGCCGGCGGCCACGGCCAGCAGCAGGATGCCAGGGGGCAGGATGAAACTCTCTATGGCGCGGGTAACTGCGGGGCTCACTCCACCTTTTCCCCCAGCGCCTGCAACTCCGCATGGTAGGAGGAGCGCACCATGGGGCCGCTGGCCACGCTGCGAAACCCCATGTCCCGTCCCAGGGCCGCGAGGCGCCGGAACTCCTCCGGGGTCACGTAGCGGGCCACCGGCAGGTGGTGAGGGCCCGGCTGCAGGTACTGGCCCAGGGTGAGCATCTCCACGCCGTGGGCGCGCAGGTCGCGCATCACCCGCTCGATCTCCCCCTCGCTCTCCCCCAGCCCCAGCATCAACCCGGATTTGGTGGGGATCTCCGGGTTCTGCTCCCGGAACCGCTCCAGCAGCCGCAACGAGCCCTGGTAATCGGCCCCCGGCCGGGCCTTGCGGTAGAGGCGCGGGACGGTTTCCAGGTTGTGATTGAACAGATCCGGCGGCTCCCTTTGAAGCTGCTCCAGCGCCACCTCCATGCGCCCGCGGAAGTCGGGCACCAGGATCTCGATCCGGGCGGCAGGGGCGTGCCGGCGCACCGCTTCCATGCAGTCGGCAAAGTGTCCCGCGCCGCCGTCACGCAGATCATCCCGGTTGACGGAGGTAATCACCACATGGCCCAGGCCCATGGCCGCCACGGTCCGGGCCAGATGCCCGGGTTCACGCTCGTCCAGCGGTGCGGGACGCCCGTGGGCCACGTCACAGAAGGGGCAGCGGCGGGTGCAGATCCCGCCCATGATCATGAAGGTGGCGGTACCGCGGGAGAAGCACTCGCCGAGGTTGGGGCAGGCCGCCTCCTCGCATACCGTGTAGAGCCGCTGCTCGCGCAGGATGCCCTTCAGCCGCTGCACTTCGGGACGGTCGGGGGATCTGGCCCGGATCCAGCGCGGCTTGGGTAGCGGCTGCTCCAACGGCGCCACCTCCACCGGGATCCGTGCGGTCTTCGCCTCCCCCTTGAGCCGGGTCAGCGAGGGGCGTGGATCCGGTTTCAACTCTTCAGCTCCTCTGGCAGGTGGGGGTGAATGGTCTGCAGGATGGCGCGGAACACCCTGGGATTTCCGGCCACCAGGTTGCCCGTCTCCAGGTAGCGGCTGCCGCCGGCGAAATCCCCCACCAGCCCTCCCGCCTCCTGGATCAGCAGGGCCCCGGCAGCCATATCCCAGGGGCTCAGGCCGATCTCCCAGAAGCCGTCCAGCCGTCCCGCCGCCAGCCAGGCCAGATCCAGGGCGGCTGCACCGGGGCGGCGGATCCCGGCGGTCTTGGGGAACAGCGCACTGAAGGTGGCCAGGTAGCTCTCCAGGTGATGCTGCTGCTTGAATGGAAATCCGGTACCCAGCAGCGCGCCCTCCAGCCCCTTGCGCCGGCTGACCCGGATGCGGCGGCCGTCCAGCTGCGCGCCGCCGCCGCGCGAGGCGGTGAACAGCTCCTGGCGCATGGGGTCGTACACCACTGCGTGCTCCAGGCGTCCCTTGTGGCGGATGGCGATGGAGACCGCAAACTGCGGGAAGCCGTGCAGGAAGTTGGTGGTGCCGTCCAGCGGATCTATTATCCACTCGTACTCCTCCCCCTGCTGCCGGCCGCTCTCCTCGGCCAGGATGGCGTGCTCCGGGTAGGAGCGGCGGATGGTCTGGATGATCTCCCGCTCCGCCATCCGATCCACCTCGGAGACGAAATCGTTCTGCGCCTTGGTGTCGATGGTCAGAGTGCCGATCCGCGCCACCGAGCGGCCGATGATGCTACCGGCATTGCGCGCAGCACGCACGGCGATGTTGAGCAAGGGGTGCATTCAGGCAATCTCCGATGGGGGGTACGGCAACTCCGGGCCAGCATTCTAGCAGAAAAAGATCCCGGCGGGGTGGCGGCTTCGATGCCGTGCCGGTAGTCAGGCCACGGTATTTGGGTCTTCGCCAAATCGTGTGGGTGAAATGGCAAATCATCCTTGACAGGCGGAATGCACGCCACATGCTCGGTAGCCAATAGGGGATTGGGGCCGTCTGGCGGAGACTGCCGGAGATCCAACACCTAGGTAGTCCGGCTATCCCAAAGTGTCCCCAATCCCCTTCTGCCGACCATCTTCCGGCGCGCATTCCGCCTGTCAAGGACGAAGCCGCTACGCGGTGATTTGCCATTTCACCCCCACGATTTGGCGAAGACCCAGATACTTAAACCGACCCGGTTTCGCGCAGAACCCTGTAAAATCCCCCGTGTAGCCTGCCCCTACTCCATGGGCGGGTGTGGAGAAAACCGGATCATGGATCAGGATATGAGGCTGTCCGGCATACGCATCGTTCTGGTACAGACCACCCACCCGGGGAACATCGGGGCCGCCGCTAGGGCCATGAAGAACATGGGTCTGGAACGGCTCTGCCTGGTGGATCCCGCGAGCTTTCCCCATGCGGATGCCACGGCGCGGGCCTCTGGCGCCGATGACCTGCTGGCGGAGGCCACGGTGCATGCGACGCTGGAGGAGGCGTTGGTGGGCAGCCACCTGGTGTTCGGGGCCAGCGCGCGGCTGCGCACCATAAGCTGGCCCCAGGTGACTCCCCGCGAAGCGGCCCGCCAGACAGCGGATCTGGAGGAGGGCAGCGAGGTGGCGCTGGTGTTCGGCAGGGAGCACTCCGGGCTTACCAACCGGGAGCTGGAGCTGTGCCACTGTCTGCTGCACATTCCGGCCAATCCCGCGTTCAGCTCCCTGAATCTGGCGGCCGCGGTGCAGGTGGTCAGCTACGAGATGCGCCTGGCCATGGAGCAGCCCCGGCTGCCCGCGAGCGAGGAGGGAGGGGAGACAGCGGCGGCCACCGCGGAAGAACTGGCCGGTTTTTACCGGCACCTGGAACAGGCCCTGCTGGAGATCGGGTTTCTGGATCTGGCCAACCCGCGCCAGCTCATGCGGCGGTTGCGCCGCCTGTTCAACCGCGCCCGCCTGGAGCGGATGGAGCTCAATATCCTGCGGGGCATCCTCAGCGCCGCGCAAAAGAGTTCCCGCCGTCCCTGACACCGATTCCCCGGCATCCGCCGGGCTTACCCAATGGCGCATAATCCTGATAATATTGGTCAGGTAAAGGGAGGTAATATGTTCGAGCAGATCCGGGAGGACATAAACTGCGTATTCGAGCGGGATCCGGCCGCCCGCTCGGTGTTGGAGGTGATCGTCTCCTATCCGGGTTTTCACGCCCTGCGCATCCATCGTCTGGCCCACCGGCTGTGGAGGGCGCGCCTGCGGTTGCCGGCGCGCATGCTGTCCGCGCTGGGGCGCTGGCTGACCGGGATCGAAATCCACCCGGCGGCGGTTATTGGCAGACGGTTCTTCATCGATCACGGCATGGGCGTGGTCATTGGTGAAACCACCCGTATCGGCGACGACTGCACCCTCTATCACGGCGTCACCCTGGGTGGCACCAGCTGGGAAAAGGGCAAGCGCCACCCCACGCTGGAGGACGACGTGGTGGTGGGTGCCGGCGCCAAGGTTCTGGGTCCGGTCACCGTGGGGCGCGGGGCGCGTATCGGCTCCAACGCCGTAGTGGTGAAAGATGTGCCGGAGGGTGCCACGGTGGTGGGGATCCCGGGGCACATCGTCAGCCGCCGTCATCTCTCCGAGCGGGAACAACAGCGCCGCGCCATGGCGAAGAAGATCGGATTCGACGCCTACGGCACCACCCAGGACATGCCGGATCCGGTGGCCCGGGCCATCGACTGCATGCTGGATCACATGCATGTGCTGGATGCCCGCAACGAGAAAATCTGCGAGGCGCTCGGCCGTCTGGGGGAGAAACTGGATCTGCCCGAGCTGCCACGCTGCGAGGCGTCGCTGGACGATGAGTCCGGCCCCAGAATAAATACTTGACAAAAATAGTGGGTATTAGGTAGAATTGAGATGTGCTGCCTCATACCCGGCCAGGATGGGCAGGCATTTTCCGGCCACGGTGCGAAGTCAGCAGGGGCAGCGCACGAAATAGCTGGTAAACAGGGAGCAGATTATGCGACTCACTACGAAAGGTCGGTACGCCGTAACGGCGATGCTGGACTTGGCCATTCATTTCGACAAGGGCTCCGTCACCCTGGCGGACATCTCACGGCGGCAAGGGATCTCCCTCTCTTATCTGGAGCAGCTGTTTGCCAAGCTGCGCAAGCGGGGGCTGGTCAACAGCACCCGGGGGCCAGGTGGCGGCTATCGCCTGAGCCGTCCGCCGAGCAGTATTCCGGTGGTGGATGTTATTACGGCGGTAGATGAAAAAGTTGATGCAACAGCATGTGATGGCGAAGGAAACTGCCAGGATCACGCCCGCTGTCTCACCCATGAGCTGTGGATGGATCTCAGCAGGCAGATCTATGGGTACCTGGAAAATATCAATCTTGGGGATCTGATGGAGCAACGGGATGTGCAGGAGATCTACCAGCGCCAGGATCGGGAATGGGTCTGCCTGAACAGGAAGAGCGCCTGAACCAACAGTGATACCATGAAGACTCCCATATATCTTGACTACTCCGCAACCACCCCGGTCGATTCCCGTGTCGCCCGGGAGATGTGCCGCTACCTGACTCCGGAAGAGGGGCTGTTCGGCAATCCCGCCTCCCGCTCCCACCAGTTCGGGTGGCGGGCGGAGGAGGCCGTTCTGGAGGCGCGCAACAGGGTGGCGGCGCTGCTGAACGCCGACAGCAGGGAGATTGTCTGGACCTCGGGGGCGACCGAGTCGGACAACCTGGCCCTCAAGGGCGCAGCCCACTTCCACTCGCGGAAGGGCAGGCATATCGTCACCAGCAGGACCGAGCACAAGGCGGTGCTCGACTCCTGCCGCCAGCTGGAGCGGGAGGGGTTCGAGGTGACCTACCTCACTCCCGAGCCGTCCGGTATCATCGACCTGGACAAGCTGGAGGAGGCGCTGCGCGACGACACCATCCTGGTCTCCATCATGCATGTGAACAACGAGATCGGAGTCATCCAGGATATCGAGGCCATCGGCAGGCTGACGCGCAGCAGGGGGATCCTGTTCCATGTGGATGCCGCCCAGAGCGCCGGCAAGGTACCCATCGATGTGCAGCGCATGGAGGTGGATCTGATGTCGCTCTCGGCGCACAAGGTGTACGGGCCCAAGGGGATCGGGGCGCTCTATGTGCGGCGTCGGCCGCGGGTGCGTATCGAGGCCCAGATGCATGGCGGCGGGCACGAGCGCGGCATGCGCTCCGGAACCCTGGCGGTGCACCAGATAGTGGGTATGGGCGAGGCGTTCCGCATCGCGCAGGAGGAGATGGCCAGTGAGAACGAGCGCATCCGCCGCTTGCGCGATCGGCTGCTGGAGGGGCTGCGAGACATCGAGGAGATCTACATCAACGGCGATCTGGAGCGGCGCGTGCCGCACAACCTGAACATAAGTTTCGCCTATATCGAGGGGGAGTCGCTGATGATGGCGCTGAAGGATATCGCCGTCTCCTCCGGCTCGGCCTGCACCTCGGCAAGCCTGGAGCCCTCCTACGTGCTCCGCGCCCTGGGACGCAGTGACGAGCTGGCGCACAGTTCGCTGCGCTTCTCCATCGGCAGGTTTACCACCGAGGAAGAGATTGATTACGCAATCAAACTGTTGCATGAGAAAGTTGACAAACTGCGCAGGCTCTCTCCGCTGTGGGAGATGCACCAGGAGGGGATAGATCTGGAGTCGGTACAGTGGGCCGCCCACTGAGGCGGGGAGGAGATAGTTGCCATGGCATACAGCAAGAAACTGATCGATCACTATGAAAATCCGCGCAACGTGGGCACCCTGGACAAGGAGGATCGGAACGTGGGCACCGGCATGGTGGGGGCGCCGGCTTGTGGTGACGTGATGCGCCTGCAGATCAAGGTGAATGACGCCGGGATCATCGAGGATGCCCGCTTCAAGACCTATGGCTGCGGCTCGGCCATAGCCTCCAGCTCGCTCCTGACCGAGTGGGTCAAGGGCAAGACGCTGGATCAGGCGTCGGAGATCAAGAACAGCGACATCGCCGAGGAGCTGGCCCTGCCGCCGGTCAAGATCCACTGCTCGGTGCTGGCGGAGGATGCCATCAAGGCGGCCATCTCCGACTACCACTCGAAGCAGAAACAGCAGGAGAGCGGAGACACGGATCGGGAGGAGGTGGCCTGATGGGGATCTCCCTGACTCCAGCGGCGGCGGAGCATGTGCGCAAGTTCATCGCCAGGCGCGGCAAGGGGATCGGGCTGCGGTTGGGGGTGCGCACCTCCGGTTGTTCCGGCATGGCCTATGTGCTGGAGTTCGCCGATCGGATCGAGAGCGACGATCAGGTGTTCGAGCAGCACGGGGTCAAGGTGGTGGTGGATCCCAAAAGCCTGCTCTATCTGGACGGCACCGAGGTGGACTATGCCCGCGAGGGGCTCAACGAGGGGTTTCGCTTCAACAATCCCAACGTCGCCAACCAGTGTGGTTGCGGGGAAAGCTTCAGCGTGTGAACCATTTCGAGCTGTTCGGCCTCCCGCCCCGATTCGATCTGGATCCCGCGCTGCTCGGGGAACGCTACCGGGAGCTGCAGCGGGCCTTCCACCCCGACAGGTTCGCGGGCGTCACACCCCAGGAGCGACGCCTCTCGGTACAGCGGGCGGCGCAGGTGAACCTCGCCTACCATACCCTCAGGGATCCCCTGGAACGGGCCCGCTACCTGCTGGAGCTGCGCGGCATACGCAGCGGTGCAGGGGGTGGCCAGATGGATCAGGAGTTCCTGATGCAGCAGATGGAGATGCGCGAGGCGCTGGCGGATGTGCGCAACCGTCCGGATCCCGCCGCGGCGCTTGCACAGATCGCAAGCGAGGCAAAGCGGATGCGCAACGCCGTGGTGCAGCAGCTCTCCCGCCAGTTCGGCGAGGATTCCGAACGCTCCCTGGCGGCCGCCAGCCAGAGCGTGAACAAGCTCATGTTTCTCAACAAGATCCTGCAAGAGGTTGATGAAACAGAAGAGGAACTTTCCGGCTAGACCATGACACTGTTACAGATCAGCGAACCCGGGCGCTCCCCCGAGCCGCACCAGCGGCAGCTGGCCGCCGGGATCGATCTGGGCACCACCAACTCGCTGGTGGCCACCGTGCGCAGCGGGGGCCCGGTGACCCTGCCCGACAGCGCGGGACACCACCTGCTGCCCTCCGTCGTGCACTACCGCAAGGGCGCTCCCCCCCTGGTAGGGGAGAAGGCCCGGCGCCATCTCGCTACCGATCCGCAAAACACCATCAGCTCCATCAAGCGGATGATGGGCAAGGGGAGCGCCGATATCGCCGGTTCCGGCCAGCGTCTGCCCTACCGGCTGGTGGAGGGTGACTCGGCCGTACCCCGTCTGCACACCGCGGGCGGGGAGTTCAGCGCGGTGGAGATCTCCGCCGAGATCCTGCGCGTGCTGCGCCGGCGCGCCGAGCAGAGCCTGGGGGGTGAGCTGTACGGAGTGGTGATCACCGTGCCGGCCTACTTCGACGACGCCCAGCGCCAGGCGACCCGTGATGCGGCCCGGCTCGCCGGCCTGAATGTGCTGCGCCTGCTCAACGAGCCTACCGCCGCCGCGGTGGCCTACGGCCTGGAGCAGGGGGCGGAGGGGATCTATGTGGTATATGACCTGGGGGGAGGCACCTTCGACGTCTCCCTGCTGCGGCTTT
>WFXP01000063.1 GCA_015490535.1 Gammaproteobacteria bacterium | reverse complement strand
TTCTTGATCTGTACGCCCTGTTTCCACAGCCGGATCGCCAGCTTCCTCTTTCCTCTTGTGCCGCGGGCGGCAACTTGCGTGCGTCTTCTGTATCCATGCACGCTATTATACATCAACTATTCTATTGCCGGGTTAATAATAATCAGGAGGGTCTTCCTCAAATCGTGTGGGTGAAATGGTAAATCATCCTTGACAGGCAGAATGCACGCCACATACCGGGTAGCCAGAACGGGATTGGGGCTGTCTGGGCTGGGAAGTAGCGGATATCCACCAGCTGCGCCAATTGCAACTGGTGCGGATATCCCAAAGTCCCCCCAATCCCCTTCTGCCGACCATTTTCCGGCGTGCATTCTGCCTGTCAAGGACAGAGCCGCTGCGCGGTGATTTACCATTTCACCCACACGATTTGAGGAAGACCCCACCAGGATTCAGCGTCCCTCCAACTGAGTCATAATTTATCACCTTGAAAGAGTACCGGTCTGCCCGGCAAACAGCGTACGAATGCGCGCCGAGTTCCCGATCACCGCCAGGGAGCTCACCGGCATGGTAATCGCCGCCACCAGCGGTGTCACGTAGGCCATCATGGCCAGAGGGACCATGATACTATTGTAGACCAGCGAGATGCCGATGTTCTGGCGGATGGTACGCAGGGTCCGGCGCGACAGGGCCACGCTCTGCTGCACCTTCTCCAGCTCATCGCTCATCAGCACTATATCGGAGCTCTCCATGGAGGCATCGGTTCCGGAGCCCAGGGAGATTCCCACGTCGGCGCACATCAGCGCGGGAGAGTCGTTCACCCCGTCCCCCACCATGGCGACCCGCTCGCCCCTCTCCTGCAGACGCCGGATGACATCCTGCTTCTCGTCGGGAAGAACTTCGGCGATCACCTCCATACCACCCAGCTGCCGCGCCACCGCTTGTGCCACCTGGCGGCTGTCGCCGCTGAGCAGGGTGAGCCGGATCCCCTGCCGACGCAGCTCCTCCAGCAGCGGCTTCGCTCCGGGCCGCAGCTGATCGGCAACCCCGAACAGCGCTACCTGCAGGCCATCCACCGCCATGTGGATTGAGGTCAGCGCCCTCTGCTCCAGCCTGCGCGCATGCTCCTCCAGTTGCGGACACCCCTGCACCCCGTTTTCCGCCAGCCAGGCGCGGCTCCCCAGCAGAATACGGCTCCCCTCCAGTTCGGCGCTGATCCCGAGCCCCGCACGATTCCTGAAGTTGAGCACCGGCACGCCACCCGTTTCGATACCGGCAACCTCGGCGTGCAACACGATGGCGCGGCCGATGGGGTGCTCCGAAAGGCGCTCCGCCGCTCCTGCCAGGCGCAGGATCTCCTCCTCCCGGCTTCCCGGCACCAGCCGCAGCTCCTGAACCTTCATGCGCCCCTCGGTCAGCGTGCCGGTCTTGTCGAACACGAAGTGGGATATCCCGGAGAGGGTCTCCAGCACCTCCCCGTTCTTGATCAGGATGCCGTTGCGGGCCCCCAGCCCCGAGGCAACCGCAACGGCCATCGGGGTTGCCATGCCAAAGGCGCAGGGACAGGTTATGAGCAGCACCGAAATGGCCGCCATCATGGCCAGTTCAAACCCGCTCCGGTACCAGATGGCGAAGGTCAATGCCGCCAGCAGCAGCGTAATGGCGACGAACCAGGGGACAATCCGATCCGCAATGCGCTGAATTGGTGCCTTGGAGGCCTGGGCCTCCTCCACCAGATGGATGATGCGCCCCAGCGTGGTATCCTTCAGCACACCGGTAACCTTTATCTGCAGTGTGCTGGCCAGGTTCATGGTGCCTGCAGATACCGGATCGCCGCCGGCTTTGGGCACCGGGCGGGACTCACCGGTGAGCATCGCCTCATCCACCGAGCTGTGCCCTTCAGTCACCACCCCATCCACCGGGATCTGCTCCCCCGCCTTGACCAGAATGAGCTCTCCCCGTTTCACCGCGCGTACCGGTACCACGCGATCCTCGCCGTCGCGCACCACGACGGCCACACGCGGCTGCAGATCCATCAGGCGCTGCGTGGCGGCCACCGCATGGCGTTTGGACTTGGACTCGAGAAAGCGGCCCACCAGCAGCACGAAGATCAGGTTCACCACGGTGTCGAAATAGACATGCCCGTGGGTGGGCTGGAAGGCGGTTACATATCCGGAATAGATGTAGGTGGAGGTGGCGCCGATGGCTATGGGCAGGTCCATGGTCAGATGGAGACGCCGTATCCCGGTCCAGGCCCCCCTGAGGAAGGGAAATCCGGAGTAGAACAGGGTGGGAGTGGCGAGAACGAACCCAACCCAGTAGAACAGCTGGCGAAACTCTCCCTCCTCCGCGCCGGTGTAGAGTGCGATGGAGATCCAGAGCAGATTCATCATGGCGAACGCGGCGAAGGCGATCCGGAACAGAAACGCCCGGTTCTGCCGCTTCAACGCCCCCTCCGCGGCATCCGGATCAAACGGTACCGCGGCGTAGCCAATCTCCCCCAAACGGGCCAGGATCCGGGAGAGTCTGATCCTCCCGTTGTCCCAACGCAGGTGAAGCCGCCTGCCGGAGAGGTTTACGTTGGCCGCAACCACCCCCGCCATTCGGGACAGGGTCCGCTCGATGAGCCAGACGCAGGCTGCACAGTGGATCCCCTCCACCAGCAGATCGATCTCCCGCTGCTCCCCCAGCTCGGTGACATACTCGCTCTGGATCTCCTCCAGATCGTAGAGCGACAGATCCTCGGGAAGTTCCGGGGGGGGAGCGAGCAGGGTGCCTTCCGGTGCCCTCTGGTAGAACCCCTCCAGCCCCGCCTCGTAAATGGCCTCGCATACCGACCGGCACCCCAGGCAGCAGAAGTGGCGCCGGCCGCCATCAATCTCCGCCTCGAACAGCTCCTTCTCCGGCAGGGGCAGACCACAGTGGAAGCAGCCCTCCTGCGCGGCGCTCCCCCGCCCGCCGGAACCGGCCCCGGAAGAAGGCAGATCCCTCATGCGCCGGGATCGACCTCCGGGCGCCGGTTTGCGGTCGATGGGTCAACGGCCCGGACCGCCGGGTGAACAGACACCGCGGACAGGCGGCCTGGCCTGCGCGGGGGAGCCTTGCGGCTAATCCCCCAGTACGAAGATCCGCCTCTTGATGAGTTCATGGCTCTCCTCTCCCTGCTGTGCGACCAGGGTGATCTCCCAGTAACCCTTCAGGGGGAAGCTCAACCTGGCCTGGTACATTCCCGGTGCATAGCGTTCCATCCGGGCGGAGAAGTCCGCCCCCGCGTCGGAGGGCCGATAGCTGTCGATCCGCACCTCCAGATCGTCCACCGGTACCCCCACCCTGTCCACAACACTGAAGCGGTATACAGCCCCTGTTCCCAGACGGTTCTCCTCCGGCATGTCCAGATGGGCGGTCCAGCCCAGGGCGCTGCGCGCCGCAATCCTCTTGAGGCGGTTCCGCTCGAACTCCCGGCCCTGTTCATAGTAGTCCTTGTCCACCAGGCCGGGGCCGGTGACAAAGGCCAGGGTAATCATCCCGGCGTTTATCAACAACACAACGCCCAGCAGCAGCATCCAGCCTATCACCCAGGGATTGCGCCAGGCGCGCTTGCTGGACTGTGAGATTCGGTTTTCCGCAGATTTACTCATGGCTTCAGTGCTCCGTGGTTCAATGGCGCGGACCAAAGAACATGCTCTCGTATTCGCTGGCGAGATCCGGTTGCTCCCGGGAGGATACCCGGAAGAGGATCGGGATCCGCTCCTGCATCAGGCTCTGCCGCGGAACCTTGACAAATACCGTACGGGCGGTGATGTTTCCGCTGGGCGCAAGAAAACCGTTCTCCGCCCCCTTCAGCTTCAGGCCGGCCGGTCCCTCGGCCACCAGCTCCACATGGATATCCCGGTTGGTCTTGTTCAGCACCTTGATCTCGTACCTGTTCTGGATGGAGCCGTCACTCTGCAACACGAACAGCGGCTGACGGTCATGCAGCACCTTGAGCTCAATCCCGGAGATGTTGGCTATTCCCCACAGGATCCCCAGCAGGGAGATGGCGATGATGGCCAGGCTGACCAGCACCTTGGGGCGCTTGAGCAGCGGAACTCCGGGCCTGCCCTCGATCTCGTCCAGGGAGGCGTAGCGGATCAGGCCGTGGGGGCGTCCCACCTTGTCCATCACCTGATCACAGGCGTCGATGCAGAGTCCGCAGGTGATGCACCCCTCCTGCTGCCCGTGACGGATATCCACGCCGGTAGGACACACCGCCACGCAGAGGTTGCAGTCCACGCAGTCGCCAAACTCGTCGTCATTGATGGAGGCTCCCTTCCTCAGCCTGCCGCGCGGCTCTCCCCGTTTTGCATCGTAGGTGGGGAGGATGGTCTCCGCATCGTACATGACGCTCTGGATGCGTGAATAGGGGCAGAGCCAGAAACACACCTGTTCGCGCATGAAGCCGGCCAGGATATAGGTGCCGGCCAGAAACAGTCCCAGCGTGACCCATGCGGCCGGATGAGCCTGCAGGGTGAAGAGGTCGTACCAGAGCTGATAGATATCGGTAAACCAGCCGGCGAAGGTCACCCCCGTGAGCACCGCGATCGCCAGCCACAGCAGGTGCTTGGTGGCCTTGATGCGGATCTTGGCGGCATCCCAGGGGGCCTTGTCCAGCTTGCGCCGCTTCGCCGGCGGCCCCTCCAGCTTCTCCTCGATCCAGGTGAATACATCGGTCCAGGCGGTCTGGAAGCAGAAGAACCCGCAGAACACCCGCCCCGCCACCACCGTGACCCCGATAAGCACGATGGCGAGAAACAGCAGCACCAGCGACAGCATCCAGACATCCTGGGGCAGGACGGTGAGACCGAAGAGGTGGAACTGGCGGTTGGGAATGTCAAACAGCATCGCCTGGCGACCCTCCCAGCGCAGATAGGGGCCGAGAAAGAACAGCAGCCAGATGGAGGATGTCATCCACTTCAGGCGGCGGAAGCGCCCATCGATACGCTTGGCATGTATGGTCTCGCCACCGGTGTTTACATGCCAGTGCCCCGCCTCCTCGTAGATCTCCGCAAGGGTGGTACCCTGCCCTGACCGCTCGTCGCCGCTCATTTCACACCTTCACCGTTACGAGCCACCACTGCCCGCATTGCCAGCCCCTCCGGGCAACTCCCGCCATCAACCCAAGACAGGATGAATACCTGAAATTTCCCATTGTAACACGCTATTCGCCACGATTCCCTTCGGGCACCCGGATCACCGGGATCCGGCTGCCACCCCCGCCGACAGCTTGCCAAGACGGTCGATGGTGAGGCCTCCGGTACTCTTTCAAGGTGATAAATCGGGATTCAGTTGGTCCGTCAACGTTCGAGGCAAGGCGCTCCTCACAGCGGACGGCCGTCGCCCGTTGCAAGAGGAGCAACGCCGCCGGCAGAGCGGCGCTCAACGCCCCGGTTCCAGCGCCAGTGCGAAGAGCAGCGCATCCTCCCGTCCTTCGGGGAGCGGATAGTACCCTTTGCGCCGCCCCACCTGCTCGAAACCGGTGGAGCGGTAGAGACGCAGCGCCACCCGGTTGGAGGGCCTGGCCTCCAGCAGCACCTGACGGCAACCGAAACTCCTCGCCTGCTCTACTATCCGCTGCAGGATCCAGCGGCCGATCCCCCTTCCCTGCGACTCGGGCCGCACGCACAGGTTGAGAATGTGCGCCTCCCCCACCTCCCTCCCGGTGGAGACGATGCTGTAGCCCACCAGTTCGTCATACTGCTCATACACCTGGCAGTGATACCCGATATGGAGACAGTCGCGCATTATGCCCTCGGTCCAGGGCACCGGGTAGGCGCGGTTCTCGATGGCCATCACGGCGGAAATATCCTCCTCCGCCATGGGCCGCGGGCGCAGCGCCGGACAGAGCGCGGCGCTCACCGCCCCGCCACCTCCAGGGCCAGCTGCAGATCCTGCCACGCCTTGCGTTTCTCCAGCGGCGAGCGCAGCAGATAGGCGGGATGATAGGTGACCACGAGCGGCGTGGCCTCCTCTCCGTAGCTGTGCCGGCGGCCGCGCAGCCGGGAGAGCGGCGCATTGCTCTTGAGCAGATTCTGGGCCGCAACGCGCCCCACCGCCAGAATCAGCCGTGGCCGCACCAGCGCCACCTGCCGCCGCAGGTACGGTTCACACCGTTCCACCTCCTCGGGTCGGGGATCGCGGTTGTTGGGCGGGCGGCACTTCAACACGTTGGCGATATAGACCTGTTGCCGGTCCAGGCCGATGGCGTGCAGCATGGCATCCAGCAACTGGCCGGCCCGGCCGACGAACGGTTCGCCACGGCGATCCTCCTCGGCGCCGGGGGCTTCCCCCACGATCATCCAGTCCGCGTTGCGGTTGCCGACACCGAACACCGCCTGGGTGCGGGTCCGGTACAGATCGCAGGCGGTACATGCCAACACGCGCTCCCGCAGGCCTTCCCAGTCCAGCACCCCGATGTCGTCGTCCGGCGCAACCGGGGGGGCGCCATCGGCGCGGGGGGCGGGGCAATCCGGCTCCGCAGGACGTTCGGCCCGTCCGCGCCGCTGCCACCGGACGATTCCCATCGCCTGCAGATAGTGGTGGCGCCGCTGCGGATCCATCATCGTGGCTACACATCCGCCGCCTGGGGATGGGCCCGCTCCTGCGGCACCAGGATCTTGTTGAGCGCGTTGACGTAGGCCTTGGCCGAGGCGATCACGATATCGGTATCCGCCCCCTGGCCGTTGACTATGCGCCCCCCTTTCTCCAACCGCACCGTGACCTCCCCCTGAGCATCGGTACCGCTGGTGATGTTGTTCACCGAGTAGAGCTGCAGCTCGGTGCCGCTGGCGATGATACTCTCGATGGCCTTGAAGCTGGCATCCACCACTCCGCTGCCCGGCGCCCTGCCCCGCCTCTCGGCGCCGTCCACCGTCAGCGTAACGTGGGCGTGCGGGGTCTCGCCGGTCTCGGAACAGACCTTCAGCGCCACCAGCCTGACCCGCTCGTTCTCCGCCTCGGTGCCCGCTTCCGTGACCAGGGCCTGCAGATCCTCATCGAAGATCTCGTGCTTCTTGTCCGCCAGCGCCTTGAAACGGGTGAAGGCCCGGTTCAGCTCCTCCTCCGAGGCGAACTCGATTCCCAGCTCCTGCAGCCTGCTGCGGAAGGCGTTGCGTCCGGAGTGCTTGCCCAGCACCATACGGTTGGCGGACCAACCCACATCCTCGGCGCGCATGATTTCGTAAGTCTCGCGGCTCTTGAGCACCCCGTCCTGGTGGATCCCGGACTCGTGGGCGAAGGCGTTGGCCCCCACGATGGCCTTGTTGGGCTGGATGGCGAACCCGGTGATGCTGGAGACCAGCCGGGAGGTGGGCACGATCTGGGTGGTGTCGATGCCCACCGAACAGGGGAATACATCCTGACGGGTGCGCACCGTCATCACCACCTCCTCCAGCGCGGCGTTACCGGCCCGCTCCCCGAGGCCGTTGATGGTGCACTCCACCTGACGCGCCCCGTTCGCCACCGCCGCCAGCGAGTTGGCCACCGCCAGCCCCAGATCGTTGTGACAGTGGACGGAGAACACGGCCCTGTCCGCATTGGGAACCCGCTCGCGCAACATCCGGATCAGTGACCCGAACTGCTCCGGAATGTTATAGCCCACGGTATCGGGGATATTGACCGTGCCGGCCCCGGCCTCGATCACCGCCTCCAGCACCCGGCAGAGGAAATCCGCCTCGGAGCGGCCTGCGTCTTCCGGCGAGAACTCCACGTCATCGGTGAAACGGCGCGCCAGCTTCACCGCATGCACCGCGCGCTCCACCACCTGCTCCGGCGTCATGCGCAGCTTGTCCCGCATGTGGATGGGAGAGGTGGCGATGAAGGTGTGAATGCGCGTCCGCCCGCCGCCGGCGAGCGCCTCCCCGGCGCGCTCGATGTCACTGTCCAGCGCCCGCGCCAGGCCGCACACGGTGCTCTCCCGAACCGCCCCGGCCACCGCCCGCACCGCCTCGAAATCACCCACGCTGGCGGCGGGGAACCCCGCCTCGATGACATCCACCCGCATCCGCTCCAGCGCCCGGGCGATACGCACCTTCTCCTCCCGGGTCATGGAGGCGCCGGGGCTCTGCTCGCCGTCGCGCAGGGTGGTGTCGAATATTATCAGTCTGTCTCTGCTCATCGAAGCTGCTCCGCGTTCCGGCACCATATTACAGATGCCGCATGAAATGAGAAAGCCCTACCTGGAAAGTCGGGTATGGGTGTTTACGGATGGGCCGGATGGCCCCTGGAAGATCGTATTCTCAGTGACTGCCCGAAGGCAGTAGCAGTCGCAGCACGAGCGGGGATGCGGGCATGCGCAAGCCTATTCGCCGGTCGGCGCGGTCAGGGGTGGCAAATCGGCTTGCGAAAGGGAACATGCTCAGATGGTAACTTCAAAATCGTGATTCGGCAAGCGATGTAGTACTCTTTCAAGGTGATAAATCAGGAATGTCTTCCTCGAATCGTGTGGGTGAAATGGTAAATCATCCTTGACAGGCGGAATGCACGCCACATAATCGGGAACCAGAAGGGGATTGGGGCCGTCTGGCCGGGGAGTGGCGGATATCCACCAGCTGCGCCAATTGCAACTGGCCCGGCTATCCCAAACTCTCCCCAATCCCCTTCTGCCGACCATCTTCCGGCGTGCATTCCGCCTGTCAAGGATGATTTACCATTTCACCCACACGATTCGAGGAAGACATTCCTGATTTATTACCTTGACGGAGTACCGGCCTCCCCGGGGATTTCCCCTCAATCACTCCCGGCCAGACGCCGCTCCACCTCTAGCACATGCCGGGTGGTTATCAGCACGGTATCGGGATTGAGACTCATGGAATCGATCCCCAGCTCCACCAGGTATTCGGCCATCTCCGGATAGTCGGAGGGGGCCTGGCCGCACAGGCCGGAGTGGCGACCGTTGCGGCGGGCGCCCTCCACCGCCAGCTTGATCATCTGCTTGACGCCGGGATCGCGTTCATCGAAGTCGAAGGAGACCATCTCCGAATCCCGATCCACGCCGAGGGTGAGCTGGGTCAGATCGTTGGAGCCGATGGAGAAGCCGTCGAACAGTCTGGCGAACTCGTCAATGAGGATGACGTTGTTGGGAATCTCGCACATGACGTAGATCTCCAGGCCGTTTTCACCCCGCTTGAGGCCATGCTGCGCCATCGCCTCCAGCACCTTTTTGCCCTCCTCCACCCGGCGGCAGAAGGGGATCATCAGCTTGACATTGCACAGCCCCATCTCGTCACGCACCCGTTTCATGGCGGCGCACTCCAGGGCGAAACCGTCCGCGTAGGCCGGATGGGTGTAACGGGCCGCGCCGCGAAACCCGATCATCGGGTTGGCCTCCTCCGGCTCGAATTCGGCCCCACCCAGCAGGGTGGCGTATTCGTTGCTCTTGAAGTCGCTCATGCGCACCACCACCGGCTTGGGCCAGAAGGCGGCGGCGATGGTGCCGACCCCTTCGGAGAGTTTGCGCACGAAGTAGTCACTGCCATCCGCATAACCTACGGTCAGGGTCTCCAGGCGCTTGCGAACGGCGGGATCGGACACCCGCTCCGGGTAGCGCAGCGCCATGGGGTGGGCCTTGATGTATTCGTTAATGATGAACTCCAGCCGCGCCAGACCGACACCGTCGTTGGGCAGAAACGAGGTGGAAAAGGCCAGATCGGGATTGCCCAGATTGATCATGATTTTGGTCCTGGGGCGTGGCAGATCGGACAGGTCGGTCTCGATAATCTCGAATTTGAGTTCACCCCGGTACACCCGCCCCTCATCGCCTCCGGCGCAGGAGACGGTCACCATCTCACTCTCCGGAACGGTCTCGGTGGCGTTGTCACAACCCACTACCGCAGGAATGCCCAGCTCCCGCGCGACGATGGCGGCGTGGCAGGTGCGGCCGCCGCGATTGGTGACGATGGCCGCAGCGGTCTTCATCACCGGCTCCCAGTCCGGCGTGGTGGTGTCGGCCAGCAGCACCTCTCCCGGCTGAAACTCATGCAGGTGGGCCACGTCGATGATATGGCGCGCACGGCCGCTGGCGATCCGGGTGCCGATGGCGTAGCCGCGCGCCAGGATCGGCCCCTCCTCCTGCAGATGATACTGGCGCAGCGTGTTGCCCGATCGCTGCGACTCCACCGTCTCCGGCCGCGCCTGTACCATGTAGAGCTCACCGTCGATGCCATCCTTGGCCCACTCCATATCCATCGGTTTGTCGTAACCGGCCTTTTCGCTGTAGTGCTTCTCCACCTTGATGGCGTAATCGGCCAGGGTCAGCACATCCTCGTCGTCGATACAGAAACGCATCCGATCCGGCTCCGGCACCGGCACATTGCGGGTCATCTCCCGCGAGCCGCCGGCCGCATAGAGCATCTTGATGTTCTTATCCCCCAGATGGCGGCGCAACACCGCGCGGTAGCCCTGCTCGAAGGTGGGTTTGTGCACGTAGAACTCGTCCGGCTCCACCGCACCCTGCACCACGTTCTCTCCCAGCCCGTAGGCGGCGGTGATGAACACCACGTCGCGGAAGCCGGTTTCGGTATCCAGGGAAAACATCACCCCGCTGGAGGAGAGATCGGAGCGCACCATCTTCATGACGCCGATGGAGAGGGCCACCTTGAAGTGATCGAAACCGTTGTCGATACGGTAGTGGATGGCCCGATCGGTGAACAGGGAGGCAAAGCAGCGGCGGCAGGCATCGATCAACTGCTCCTCACCCCGGATATTGAGATAGGTCTCCTGCTGACCGGCGAAGCTGGCGCCGGGCAGATCCTCGGCGGTGGCGGAAGAGCGCACCGCGACGCTCATCTCCTCGCCATACTCCTCCCGCAACCGGTGATAGGCCGCCACGATCTCCTGTTGCAGATTGTGACTCAAGGGCGTGCCATAGATGATGGCCCGGGCCCGGGCGCCGCGGCGGGCGAGGTCCTGCACATCGTCGGGGTCCAGCCCTTCCAGCGTCTCTTTCAGGGCATCCCACTGGCCCGCCCCGGTCAGCATGTCGCGGTAGGCCTCGGCGGTGACGGCAAAACCGTTGGGGATCTTGACTCCCCTGGGAGTCAGCTCCCGGTACATCTCTCCCAGGGAGGCGTTTTTGCCCCCCACCAGGGGCACGTCATCGATTCCCAGCTCGGAAAACCAGCGAATATATCGGGCCTTGCTCATGATTCTTCTCCAGGTTATTCAGCCGCAGAGCTTTCCGGCGGCAGCAACGGTCTCAGCCACCCGCCCCCAGGGAGGAAGCGCCCCACGAGTTCCGGCCCGGTGTCGCGCCGCAGGAAGGGGCCAGCCGCTTCACCATCGATTGTCTTGTAAGTATAGTGATGATCAAGCTGTATTCACGTCATGGGGAGGGTTGAGCCAGGGATAAACGAAAAAATTAGCTGGTGATCCAGGCCTTGCTGAACGCAAACCGGCGCGGAAAAAGCCCCCGCCAGCCGCTGGGCGATGCCGACAGGCTCCTCTGGGAGGCGCTGCGCGCCCTGCGCAAACAGCTGGCCGAGGAACAGGGAGTGCCCCCCTACGTGGTGTTCCACGACAGCACCCTGCTGGAAATGGTGGAACTGCGCCCCACCACCCTGGCCGGACTCAGCGCCATCTCCGGCGTGGGACAGCACAAGCTGGAGCGC
>WFXP01000062.1 GCA_015490535.1 Gammaproteobacteria bacterium | reverse complement strand
CTCCCCCCCGGTGGTCATGATCTTGTCCTGGCAAAATGAGAACGCCCCTACGTCCCCGATGGAGCCCACCGGCCGCCCCCGGTAGAGCGCGCCGTGCGCCTGGGCACAATCCTCAATCACCTTGACGCCGCGCTGCCGCGCCAGCTCCATGATGGGATCCATGTCACATGGCCAGCCCCCCAGATGTACGGGAATGATGGCCCTGGTGGCGGGGGTCAACACCTTTTCGACGGTCTCCGCCGATATATTCCCCGAATCCGGCTCCACATCGGCAAACAAGGGCCGGGCGCCCCGCATGACCACCGCGCTGGCGGTGGCCAGAAAGGTGCGCGAGGGAACCACCACATCATCGCCGGGTCCGATGCCAAGCGCCTGGAGGGCCAGCTCCAGCGCCACGGTGCCATTTGCCAAGGCAACCGCATACCTGGTGCCGCAGGCCTCCGCAAACTCCCTCTCGAACGCGCGCGCCTCCTCTCCGGTCCAGTAGTTCACCTTGCCGGAGCGCAGCACGGAGCTCACCGCGGCGATCTCATCCTCAGCGAAATGGGGCCATGTCGTCATAGCTTGCAACCAGCGGTAACAATCACCTAGCACTCTTTTTAAATCAGGATTCAGTTGGAGAGACGCTGAATCCCGATTGGGTAGTAACTGTTCAGATCGCCCCTGAAATTCGTCAGTTCAAGGCGAAAAATAGGAGTTTACGAGTGCAAATGACCATTTTTCAACGCAGAAATGGCGGATTTCAGGGGTGAGCTGAATAGTTACATTGGGTCTTCCTCAAATCGTGTGGGTGAAATGGTAAATCATCCTTGACAGGCGGAATGCACGCCACATACTCGGTAGCCAGAAGGGGATTGGGGCTGTCTGGGCTGGGGAGCGGCGGATATCCACCACCTGCGCCAATTGCAACTGGTTCTGCTATCCCAAAGTCTCCCCAATCCCCTTCTGCCGACCATCTTCTGGCGTGCATTCCGCCTGTCAAGGACGGAGCCGCTACGCGGTGATTTACCATTTCACCCACACGATTTGAGGAAGACCTTCCTAACCTTCAGATAAGTAGCGCGGGGAATCGACGGATCACCATCTCTCGGTCTTCTGCTCCCGCGACAGAAGGGACTCCACGGCCCTGTCCGGTGTCTGCCCCTCGTGGAGGACGCGGTAAACCTGTTCGGTGATGGGCATCTCCACCGCGTGGCATCGAGCCAGGGCGAGAATCTCCCTTGCCGTCTCTATCCCCTCGATCACCTGATCGATCTCGGAGCGGGCGGCTGCTATCCCCTTGCCCTGCCCCAGGCGGAGCCCGAATCTGCGGTTGCGGGACTGGTCATCGGTGCAGGTGAGCAGCAGATCCCCCAGTCCGGCAAGCCCCATCAGGGTCTCCCGTTCGCCACCCAGGGCGCTGTTCAGACGCATCATTTCGGCCAGACCGCGTGTTATGAGGGCTGCCCGGGTATTGGCGCCGAATCCCAGTCCATCGGCTATGCCGGCGGCTATTGCCAGAACATTTTTCACGGCTCCCCCGATACTTACCCCGATCATGTCGCTGCTGGTATAGGGGCGGAACCGTTCGCTGTGCAGGCTGTTGGCCAGATGTCTCGCGAACCGTTCGTGGCTGGCGGCGATGGTGACCGCGGTGGGCAGACCGAGCGCCACCTCGCGGGCGAATGTGGGTCCGGAGATCACAGCCAGCGGACGTTCATTCCCCACCATCTCCCGCGCCACTTCGGCCAGCAGCTTGTGGCTGCCGCGCTCCAGGCCCTTGGTCGCCCATGCGATGCGGGTGGATGGGGAGAGATGCGGGGCGATGGCGGCCAGTGTCTGCCGGAAGGCCTGGCTGGGGACCACGATCAGAAGGTCGTCGCAGCGGCCGACCACCTGCCGCAGATCGCCTTCGGGATAAAGATTGGATGGCAGTCTGATTCCGGCCAGATAGAGGCGGTTCTCCCGTAACTTCCGCATGGCCTCAATCTTGCCGGGATCGCGCCCCCACAGCAGCACCGGACGCCCGCCCCGCGCCAGCTGTATTGCCAGGGCGGTGCCCCAGGAGCCGGCCCCCAGTACCGCCAGCGGGACATGATCGGGAGAGGAGCTCATCTCTGCGCCGGACGGTTCTCCCTCAATGAGTGGCCTGCTGCCTGTTCTTCTCCTGGTGCTGGGCAAAGAGGGCGTCGAAGTTGACCGGAGCCAGCAGAAGCTGCGGGAATCCCCCTTTGGTCACCAGGTCGGAAATCACCTCCCGGGCGTAGGGAAACAGTATGTTGGGGCAGAAGCTGCCCAGCAGTACCGGCAACTCCTTCTCCTGGAGCCCCTTGATGGTAAAGATGCCGGCCTGCTGCACCTCCACCAGAAAGGCGGTGGTATCTTCCAGCTTGGCGGTTACCGTGAGGGAGAGCACCACCTCGTATATTCCCTCTTCCAGCGCCACGCCGTTGGTGTTCAGGTCGACATTTATCCGGGGGTGCCACTTCTGCCTGAATATGGCCGGTGAGTTGGGGGTTTCGAAAGAGATGTCCTTGACATATATGCGCTGGATGGCAAACTCCGCGCCACTCTGCTGTTCGTTGTCGGTCATGGTTGCTGTTCCAATACTGTTACAGTGACCGCTATTGTACAGAATAAGGAGGGGCGCTCACATATCGGCCCGGACGGCGAGACGGTTTCACTCTCAACAGGGGTTTCGGGAACAGGCCGGCCCGGAGCTCCTTGCCCTGATGCTGACAGACCAACCCTTCGGGCGTCCCTGTGGTCTTCCTCAAATCGTATGGGTAAGATGGTAAATCACCGCGTAGCGGCTCCGTCCTTGACAGGCAGAATGCACGCCACATACTCGGTAACCAGAAGGGGATTGGGGCTGTCTGGGCTGGGAAGTGGCGGATTTCCACCACCTGCGCCAATTGCAACTGGTCCGGCTATCCCAAACTCTCCCCAATCCCCTTCTGCCGACCATCTTCCGGCGTGCATTCTGCCTGTCAAGGATGATTTACCATCTTACCCACACGATTCGGGGAAGAGCTTCCTAAACTATTATCTTGAAAGAATATTAGCTCTTCTTGCTGAGGGGTAACCCGCCGTTGGTCCACGCCATGATTCCCCCCCGCATGTTGTAGATCGACTTGAAGCCGTGTTTCCGCAGGATACTGCAGGCTCTGGCGGACCGGCTGCCGGACTGACAGACGGCGATGATCGGCCGCTCCCGGTATCTCTCCAGCCTGTTCAGCTGCTGGGACAGCTCGGCGAGTGGGATGGTTATGGAGTCCAGGATCTTGCCGCTCTTTACCTCGCCGGGCTCGCGCACATCCAGCACTACCCCCTGTTGCTGGTTGATTATCTTTATGGCCTCCTGGGGGGTGACCGACTTGGCCCCTCCTGTACCGGCAAAGGTGTAGTAGATCAGGAGGGAGCAGATTACGGCCAGGGCGAGGAACAGTTCCCAGTGATTGGAGGCAAAGGTGATGAACTGCTGCATGGTAGCTTCAGGTAATGGCCAAACCGGCGACAATTGTGATGCCATTCGGGACGGAACGCAACATGCGGGACACGATCTGCGCCAATTCCCTCCGGCCGGCCAAGTGCGCCCCTCGCGGCTGATGGTCCGTACGTCCGCAGAATGAGGTTTTGCCGTTGATTGTCCAAGTGTGTCATATCCGGGTTACGGGAACAGGCTGGCGCAGGGCGCGGCCTGCGGCTGATGGTTGCCCCGGCGCCGATAACCGCGACGCCGGGCCGGCCAGCTCCCGAACCCCTGACCACCTGATTTCAGGAGAGGGACCGCGCACCACTCTGCCAACCTGCTGGCAAAACTTGCTGGAGGCAGGCCCCAACGATGTTTTGCCGCATTGCAGCAACGTCTGCTGGTAACTATTCAGCTCGCCCCTGAAATCCGCCATTGCTGCGTTGAAAAATGGTCATTTACCCTCGTAAACTCCCATTTTTTTCCTTGAACTGACGAATTTAAGGGGCGATCTGAACGGTTACCAGCCTGTTTCAATACCATGCTGAATAGTTACCTGTTTGTTTCTATTCTTTTTGCCGGGTCAACGGGGGTTACTGGACAAAGACCTCCCGTATCAGGGCTATCAGGCGAAGGGTACGCGGGTCGTCGATGTGGTAGAATACCCGGTTGGCATCCTTGCGCGAGGCGAGGATCCCCTTGTCACGCAGAATCGCCAGATGCTGGGAGATGTTGCTCTGGGATGTTCCCACCTGTTCGACGATCTCCTGTACGCTTACCTCCCGGTCACCCAGGGTGCAGAGTATCTTCAGGCGCAGTGGATGGGACATGGCCTTGACGGCGCGCGCAGCGCGCTCGATCTCCTCGTCCGAAGTTATCAGTTTGGAAGAGACAGCGTTCGACCCGCGGCCCGTAGTGTCTGTTTTTATCATGAATGGATCCCCATGTGCATAGCCGACATTCATCGTGCTTTATGAGGGGCGTCCCCCTGAACCCCGTGCTTATAAACTAACCGTTATACGGTAATAAACAATAGCCTCCGTCCCACTTTTACATTGTTTTCACACGGGAGGTGCGCAAGCCCTCCCGGAAAAACAGCCCATGCCCCATAAAAAAAGCCCCCGTTCTCTGGTATCCTAGGCGTTCCTTCGCCTTAAAGGCAGATTGTTATATTAGATTCGTTCTAGTATTGCATGAACCATGCCGGGGCGTAAAGAGCAGGATTTGGTTGACAAATAGAGAGATGCCACAACGGAGCAGCACCCGCAGGCCGGTCGTTCTGGTGATACTGGATGGCTGGGGATACAGCGAAAAGACCCATGACAACGCTATTGCACAGGCCAGGAAGCCGACCTGGGACAGGTTGTGGCGGGAGTATCCGCATACCCTGATCCGGGCTTCCGGGGCAGAGGTCGGGTTGCCCTCGGGACAGATGGGCAATTCGGAGGTGGGCCATCTGAACCTGGGAGCCGGAAGGGTGGTTTACCAGGAGTATACCCGGGTGGATCGAGCCATCCATACCGGTTCGTTCTTTACCAACCGCACTCTCACCGAGCCGGTGGACATGGCCAAGAGGAAGGGGACCGCGGTACATATCATGGGGCTGCTGTCGCCGGGCGGGGTGCACAGCCACGAAAACCATATCCACGCCTCGGTGGAGCTGGCCATAAAGCGGGGCGCCCCCAAAGTGTATCTGCACGCCTTTCTGGATGGTCGGGATACCGCTCCCAAGAGCGCGGCCGCCTCCATCCAGCGCATGGAGGAGAAGTTCCGGGAGCTTGGCAACGGCCGCATCGCCTCTATCGTGGGGCGTTACTACGCCATGGATCGCGACCACCGCTGGCCGCGTATCCAGGCGGCCTACGAGTTGATGACGGAGGGCAGGGGCGCATACGAGGCCTGCAGCGCCAGCGAGGGCCTGGCCATGGCCTACGGCAGGGGGGAGACCGACGAGTTCGTCAAGCCCACCGCCATCATCCCCCCCGGCGAAGAGCGGGTGAAGATCGGGAAGGGGGACGTGATCCTGTTCATGAACTACCGTTCCGACCGGGCGCGTCAGATCACCCGGCCGTTCATCGAAAAGAAGTTTGACTGCTTTCCGCGCTCCAGACGCATCAAGCTGGGCGCCTTCGTGACCCTGACCGAATACAGCAGCGCCTTCAAGGCGCAGGTGGCGTTCCCCCCGGAGCGGCTGCACAACACCTTCGGGGAGTATATCGCGGAACATGGTCTGCGCCAGCTGCGCATAGCGGAGACCGAGAAGTATGCCCATGTGACATTTTTCTTCAACGGTGGCGAGGAGGAGACATATCCGGGTGAGGAGCGGATTCTGATCCCCTCTCCGGACGTGGCCACCTACGACCTCCAGCCCGAGATGAACGCCTACGAGCTGACCGACAGGCTGGTCGAGGCTATCGAAAGTGGCCGGTTCGACGCCATTGTTTGCAACTATGCCAATCCCGACATGGTGGGGCATACCGGCAAGCTGGAGGCCACCATCAAGGCCATTGAGGCGCTGGACGGCTGTCTGCGGCGGGTGGTGGCTTCCGTCCAGAAGGTGGGGGGGGAGGCGCTTATCACGGCAGATCACGGCAACGCCGAGCTGATGCGTAACGAAGAGACCGGGCAGCCACATACCGCTCATACCAGTAATCCCGTACCGTTCATATATGTAGGGGGGAGGGAAGCGCAGATGGCGGCCAACGGAGCCCTCTGCGACGTGGCTCCCACCATGCTGAAGCTGCTTGGCCAGGAGATCCCGCCGGAGATGACCGGGCGGCCGCTCTTCGAGCCACAGCGGTAGGTGGCTCCCGACTCTGCGGAGGAAGGGGAAGACGGCGGTGCGGGCTGGTTGGTCACAGCGGCTGGTGGTAGCGATCACGGGCTCCTTCCTGGGCTTTCTGCTCAGCTGCGGAGGGGCGGCGCAGGCGGAGGAGCGGGATACGGAAGAGAGGCTGCGCGAGCTGCGGGAGCAGATCGGTGAGCTCCGGGACGAGCTGGAGGATCTGCAGGGGCGCAAGCTGGATGCCGAAAAGCGGCTGCGCTCCACGGAAAAGAGGATCGGCCGCCTGGTGCGCAGCCTGCGTGAACTGAAGACCAGGGAGCGCAGGCAGCGGGCGCTGCTGGAGGAGCTGGAGTCCCGGCAGCGGCGGCACCGGGAGCAGATACGCGAGCACTCCCGCGCGTTGTCGGCGCAGCTGCGTACCGCATACCTGACCGGGCGCCAGGAGTATCTGAAGATGCTGCTCAACCAGCAGGATCCGCAGAGGATCGGTCGCCTTCTGAGGTATTACGACTACTTCAGCAGGGCCCGGGCGGAGCAGATCGCGTGGCTGCGCTCTGAAACGGCACAGCTTCAGGAGCGTGCTGCACGCATCGAGCGGGAGCGGCGGGATATAGTCCGGTTGCAGGAGCGCCAGCGCAGCTGGAAACGGGAGCTGGAGCGGACCCGGCGCGCGCGCGCCAGGGCGGTCGCAGCCCTGCGCAGGGAGATTGGCGAGGGCGATCGCCGGCTGGCGTCGCTGCGCCGGGACGAGGAGCGGTTGAGCGGCGTTCTGGAGCGCCTGAAGAGGGAGAGGCCGGCCGGCCCCCCCGGCGGTGAAACCCCTCCGTTCGGCAGCGGCGGGGATGCTCCCCGGTGGCCGGTGGAGGGTGCCATCCAGGCCCATTTCGGCTCCCCGCGCAGTGCGGATCTGCGCTGGAAGGGGGTTCTGCTGCAGGCCGAGGAGGGGCAGCCGGTGCACGCCATTGCGGACGGGGAGGTGGTATTCGCCGACTGGCTGCGCGGCTACGGGCTGCTGGTAATCATCGACCACGGCTCCGGCTATCTGAGCCTCTACGGGCATAACCAGAGCCTCCGGAAGGAGGTGGGCAGCCGGGTACGGGCGGGCGAGATCATCTCCACCGTGGGAAACAGCGGGGGAAACGAGCGGGCCGGGCTCTACTTTGAAATCCGCCACAACGGGAGGCCGGTGGATCCGGCCAGATGGTGCGTGGCGCGAAAATAGGGAACTGCGTTATAATACAGCGTTCAACCGGATGGTTTCACCTTGACAGGCGGCCGCTATTCACCGGCTGGGGGCGTGGTGCCAACCCTCTTGTCGAGCGCTGGCTGGCAACCAGGCGTATCATGGCCCGGCCGGGGAGTGTGGGTCGGCCCTGGCGAAGAGGGTGCTTGTCCGGTCTGCATGGGGTCGGGTGGTGGCTCGGTTCGGTTGGCCGGGATGCCGGAGAGCGGTTCCGGAGGGTTGATCGGCGCCGCGGGTCGGCCGGTCCGTTGAGCACCGGGGATACCATGATGGTTGCGGGAGAGCACGAGGCATGACATCTAGACAGAGCATAATCATTCTCATATTCGGAGTCGCAGTAGGCGTAATGCTCTCCCTCGGGCACGGCGTTCTGGCCGAGCGTGGAGGGACGGGGCAGGGGGCGCCCTCCCTGCCGCTCGACGAGCTGCGCACCTTCACCGAGGTGTTCGGCAAGATCAAGAGCGATTATGTCAAGGAGGTGGATGACAAGAGGCTGCTGGAGGGCGCCATACGCGGCATGCTGGCGGATCTGGATCCCCATTCCGCCTACATGGATGCGGACTCTTTCAAGGAGCTGCAGGTGGGTACCACGGGCCAGTTCGGCGGGCTCGGCATCGAGGTGGGGATGGAGGACGGTTTCGTCAAGGTGATCGCCCCCATTGATGACACCCCGGCGCAGAAGGCCGGAATCCAGGCCGGGGATCTGATCATACGCCTCGATTCCGCCCCGGTGAAGGGGATGACCCTCGGTGAGGCGGTGAAGATCATGCGCGGCAAGCCGGGGACCGATATCGAGTTGACCATAGTGCGGGAGGGGGAGGAGAAACCCCTCACCATCACCATCACCCGCGCCATCATCAAGGTCAAGAGTGTAAAGAGCAGGATGCTGGAAGATGGCTACGGTTACGTGCGTATCACCCAGTTCCAGTCCCGCAGCGGCCGGGATCTGGAGAGGGCTCTGAAGGAGCTGATAGAGCAGGGAGGTGGCTCGCTCAAGGGACTGGTACTGGACCTGCGCAACAATCCCGGTGGCGTGCTGAACGCCGCCGTGGATGTGTCGGATCTGTTTCTGGACCAGGGGCTCGTGGTATATACCGAGGGGCGCATCAAGAACTCGAAGATGCGTTTCAAGGCCAGCCCCGGTGATCTGCTGAACGGCGCCCCGATCGCGGTGCTGATCAACGGCGGCTCGGCATCGGCGTCGGAGATTGTCGCCGGCGCCCTGCAGGATCACAAACGGGCGGTGATTCTCGGCCAGCCCAGTTTCGGCAAGGGATCGGTGCAGACCGTTCTTCCCATGCAGGGCGGCACCGCCCTCAAGCTGACCACCGCCCTCTACTACACCCCGTCGGGGCGCTCCATCCAGGCGGAGGGGATCGTGCCGGACATAGAGCTGGAGAGCGTCAAACTGGCCAGGATGGAGAGGAGCCTCAAGATGCTGAAGGAGGCGGACCTGGCCGGTCATCTGGAGAACGGCACCAAGCGCGACAGGGATGCGAAGGATAGAAGCAAGGATGAGAAGTCTCTGGCGGAGACCGACTATCCCCTGTTCGAGGCCCTCAATCTGCTCAAGGGGCTCCATATCCTTGGAGAGCGCGCCGATCAGTGAGGTTGTAACATGACGGAGGAGTTCCACGTACTGGTTCCCCTCGCGGAGGGGTTTGAGGAGCTTGAGGCGGTAACCGTAATCGATCTGCTGCGCCGCGCCGGCTTCCACGTGACGGTGGCGGGTCTGCGCAGTGGAGCGGTGACCGGCAGCCGCGATACCGTAATACTCCCGGACAGTGCCCTGGAGGAGGTGCTGGAGCGGGAGTTCCGCATGATGGTCCTGCCGGGTGGACTTCCCGGCAGCGACAACCTGAACAGCGATCCCCGTATTCATCAGCTGCTGGGCAGGATCGCCGCGTCGGGCGGGTTTGTGGCCGCCATCTGCGCCGCCCCCAAGGTGCTGGCCAGCGCCGGCCTGTTGTCCGGCAAGCGGGCGACCTCCTATCCGGGCGTCCTGGATCAGATGGCGCCGCCCGATGTCCAGGTGTGCCGGGAAGCGGTGGTGCGTGACGGCAACGTGATCACCTCGCGCGGCCCGGGGACGGCGCTGGAGTTTGCTCTGCAGTTGATAGAAGCGCTGGCGGGAAAAAAGCGCCGTGAGGAGGTGGAGATTCAGCTGCAGCGTGACTGATCGCCGCCGTTCCGGATCATCTCGCGGCATTGTCGCCGGCCAGTGACGATTTTTGATTGACCCCACGCTCACTAGTCCTTATACTGCGCGCCCAAGAGTGATGGCCGGAACGGTAGATGGTATCCGGCAAGGCGGCCGAGGCGTGCGGGAAGGGATGAGTCATGCAGCTAGAGTTATGCGCGCCACGGTACGCAGGGTGCTGATCCTGCAGCTGCTGATTGTGCTTGGGGTTGCGGCTGCGTATCTGGTGGCCAGGGGATTTCACCCGGCCTGGTCGGCCCTCTACGGTGGAGCCATCGCGCTGTTGTCCACCTGGCTCATGGGGTGGCGCATTACCAGGGCGGCACACGCCGCATCCCGTGATTCCGGTCAGGGGGCGTTTGTCATCTACGCCGGAGTGGCGCAGCGCTTTCTGCTGGTGCTGGTTCTCATGGGGCTGGGAATGGGGGTGCTGAAGCTGGCCCCGGTGGCGATCCTGGTGGGCTATGCACTGGCGCAGATCGCCTACCTGTTCAACAAGGTGGAAACAGGACCGGAAAAAAAATAGATCTTCGGAGCAAAACAAGTGAGCGGAGAAGCACAGAGTTCTGCGGAGTATATCCAGCACCACCTGGTCAACTGGTGCATAGGAGACTGCGATCCGGTAACACACAAGGCCGCGGGGTTCTGGGCCATCCATGTGGACACCCTGCTGTTCGGCTGGCTGCTGGCCGGGCTGATAGCCTGGATGGCCTTTGCCGTCGGACGCGTGCTCACCACGGGCACTCCAGGCACCTTGCAGAATGTCATCGAGAGCATCGTGGAGTTCGTCCAGACCCAGATACGGGACATCTTCCCCGGCAGCAACCCCATCATAGGCCCGCTGGCCATCACCATTTTCATCTGGGTGTTCCTCATGAACGCCATGGATCTGGTACCGGTGGACCTGCTGCCCCTGATGGCGCGCATGGTTGGGATCGAGTACCTCAAGGTCGTGCCCACCACCGATCTGGGAACCACCTTTGGCCTGGCGCTCAGCGTGTTTGCCCTCATCATCTACTACAACATCAAGATCAAGGGGCCGGTTGGATACCTCAAACAGTTCCTGTTCCATCCGTTCGGCAAGTTTCTGATACCGATCAACATCATCATGACCGCCATCGAGGAGGTGGCCAAGCCGGTCAGCCTGGCGCTGCGACTGTTCGGAAACATGTTTGCCGGCGAGCTCATCTTCATGCTGATCGCACTGCTCTCTTTCGCCTGGTACATGCTGCCGGTGCAGGTTACGCTGGGCGGCCTGTGGGCTATCTTTCACATCCTGATTATCACGCTGCAGGCCTTCATCTTCATGTTGCTCACCATTGTCTATCTGGGCATGGCGCACACCTCTGGAGATGAGCACTGATTTTTTGCTGGGATTGTTTTCGTTTTAAACCAAGGAGACCTCTAGATGAATGCTGAAGTACTTGCTTCCGTTTACGGTTCCACCGCCATCGGTGTCGGTATCATCCTGGCTGCTGCGGGCCTCGGTTCCGCCCTTGGCTGGGGCCTTATCTGTTCCAAGTTCCTCGAGGGTATCGCGCGCCAGCCGGAGATGCGTCCCCAGCTGATGGGCCAGATGCTGTTCACCGGCGGCCTGATGGAGGCGTTCCCGATGATCGTTCTCGGTATGGCGATGTGGTTCGTGTTTGCCAACCCCTTTGCCGATGCTGTCAAGACAGCTATGGGTGGTTGAGGTACGAGGCCGGAAACCTGAATTAGGAACCGTCAAGGAGTCACAAGGTGAATATTACTGCCACATTGATTGGCCAGATGCTTACCTTTGCGGTGCTGGTATGGTTCGTTCAGCGCTACCTGTGGGGGCCGTTGACCACCGCCCTGGCGGATCGCCAGAAAAAGATTGCCGATGGACTGGCCGCGGCCGAGCGGGGTGAGCACGAGCAGGAGCTGGCCCGCAAACGGGCCGCGGAGAAGATCGCGGAGGCCAAGCAGCAGGCGGCGGAGATCATAGCCCAGGCCCAGAAGCGCGCCAGCGAGATCGTGGAGGAGGCCAAGGAGAACGCCCGGGCCGAGGGAGAGCGGCTGCTGGCGGCCGCCAATGCCGAAATAGAGCAGGAGGCCAACCGCGCCAGGGAGCAGCTGCGCGGGCAGGTGGTCTCGCTGGCCGTGGCGGGCGCCGAGCGGGTTCTCAAGAAAGAGGTGGATGCCAAGGCCCACCAGAAGCTGCTCGCCGATCTGGTCGCTCAGATATAGATACGGGGTGGTCTGACGCTTATGGCTGAAAAAACCACGATTGCCCGGCCCTATGCCGAGGCGGTGTTCAAGCTGGCGCAGCAGCAGGGGCAGCTCAAGGAGTGGTCTGAACGGCTGCAGCTGTGTGCCGCTATCGCCGGCGATCAGGAGATGGCTGCGCTCATCGGCAATCCGAAGATCGACGACCGGCAGCTGGTGGAGCTGTTCGACGAGCTGTGCGGCGGTAATCTGGGCGAGCATGGGAAGAACTTCATCGCCACGCTGGCGGAGAACGATCGCCTGGGAGTGCTGCCGGAGATCGCCCAACTCTATGAACAGGCCCGCGCCGACGCCGAAGGGGTGATCGGTGCGGAGGTGATCTCCGCCATGCCGCTCAGCGATGCCGAGCGGGAGAGGATTGCAGCCTCGCTGAAAAAACGCCTGGGGCGGGAAGTGGAGCTGGAGTGCAGCGTGGACGAGGGTTTGCTGGGTGGCGCGGTGATTCGGGCCGGCGACCTGGTAATTGATGGCTCGGCCAGGGGGCAGGTGGAGCGTTTGGGCAACATGCTGCTGCGCTAGGGCGGGTCAAACAGAGGACAATTGAAAATGCAACTGAATCCTGCAGAGATCAGCGAACTGATAAAAAAGCGTATCGAGGGTTTCGAAACCACAACCGAGGCCCGCACCGAGGGCACAGTGGTCAGCCTGTCGGATGGCATCGCGCGCATCCACGGCCTGTCCGACGTGATGTCCGGAGAGATGATTGAGTTCCCGGGCGACACCTATGGCATGGCGCTGAACCTGGAGCGCGACTCGGTGGGCGCCGTTATTCTCGGCTCCTACGAGCACATCTCCGAGGGGGACAGCGTCAAGTGCACCGGGCGCATTCTGGAGGTGCCGGTGGGTGAGGCGCTGCTGGGCCGGGTGGTGGACTCGCTGGGCAACCCCATCGACGGCAAGGGTCCCATCGAGGCGGAGAAGAGCTCCCCCATCGAAAAGATCGCCCCTGGCGTCATCGAGCGACAGTCGGTGAGCCAGCCGGTCCAGACCGGTCTCAAGTCCATCGACTCCATGGTGCCCATCGGGCGCGGGCAGCGCGAGCTGATCATCGGCGACCGGCAGACCGGCAAGACCGCGCTGGCCATTGACGCCATCATCAACCAGAAGGGCACCGGCATCAAGTGTATCTATGTGGCCATCGGTCAGAAGAACTCCTCGGTGGCCGCCGTGGTGCGCAAGCTGGAGGAGCACGGGGCCATGGAGCACACCATCGTGGTGGCCGCCACCGCCTCCGAGTCCGCCGCCATGCAGTACATCGCCCCCTATGCGGGCTGCTCCATGGGTGAGTATTTCCTCGAGAAGGGGGAGGATGCGCTCATTGTGTACGACGATCTCACCAAGCAGGCCTGGGCCTACCGTCAGGTATCCCTGCTGCTGCGCCGTCCTCCGGGCCGCGAGGCCTATCCCGGTGACGTGTTCTACCTGCACTCCCGCCTGCTGGAGCGTGCGGCGCGCATCAATGCCGAGTATGTGGAGAAGCTGACCGGCGGCAAGGTAAAGGGCAAGACCGGCTCGCTCACTGCGCTGCCTATCATCGAGACCCAGGCGGGTGACGTCTCCGCCTTCGTGCCCACCAACGTGATCTCCATCACCGATGGTCAGATCTTCCTGGAGACCGACCTGTTCAACGCCGGTATCCGTCCGGCCATCAACGCCGGTCTTTCGGTGTCCCGCGTCGGTGGTGCGGCGCAGACCAAGATCATCAAGAAGCTGGGCGGTGGCGTGCGTCTCTCCCTGGCCCAGTACCGCGAGCTGGCGGCGTTTGCCCAGTTTGCCTCGGATCTGGACGAGGCCACCCGCAAGCAGCTGGAGCGTGGCCAGCGCGTCACCGAGCTGATGAAACAGCCCCAGTACTCGCCGCTCTCCATCGCCGAGATGGCCTTCTCCCTGTTTGCTGCGGAGGAGGGGTATCTGGATGACATCGAGGTGAACAAGATCGTGGACTTCGAGCAGGCCCTGCACGGCTATCTGCGCTCCTCACAGAAAGAGCTGCTGGACAAGATAAACGCCAGCGGCGACTACAACGACGAGATCGCCGCCGCCATGCGCAAGGCGATGGACGATTTCAAAGCCAATCATACCTGGTAAGCGAGGCATAGCCGATGGCCGGTGCAAAGGAAATACGTACTCAGATAAGGAGTATCCAGAACACCCAGAAGATAACCAAGGCAATGGAGATGGTGGCGGCCAGCAAGATGCGCAAGGCGCAGGATCGCATGTTCGCCTCGCGCCCTTATGCCGAGAAGATCCGCAACGTCATCGGTCATCTGGCCAACGCCCACCCAGAATACCAGCACCCGTTTCTTTCCGAGAGAGAGGTGAAGCGGGTCGGTTTCATCCTGATCTCCACTGATCGCGGTCTGTGCGGCGGGCTCAACGTCAACCTGTTCCGTACCGCCGTGAAGGAGATGAAGGAGTGGAGCGACAAGGGGGTCGAGCAGGACCTCTGCGTTATCGGCAACAAGGGGCTGGCCTTTGCCAAGCGCCTCGGCGCCAACATCGTCGGCGAAATAACCCATCTGGGAGATGCTCCGCAGCTGACGGACCTGATCGGCACCGTCAAGGTTATGCTTGACGCCTATCACGAAGGGCGTATTGACCGCCTCTTTTTGCTGCAGAACGGCTTTGTGAACACCATGACCCAGAAGCCGCAGATGCAGCAGCTCCTGCCGGTGGAGCCGGTGGAGGATGAGGAGCTCAAGCACCACTGGGACTACCTCTACGAGCCGGACGCCAAGGTGGTGCTGGATGGGTTGCTGATGCGTTTCATCGAGTCCCAGGTGTATCAGGCGGTGGTGGAAAACATAGCCTGCGAGATGGCGGCGCGCATGGTGGCGATGAAGAGCGCCTCCGACAACGCCGGTGAGCTCATCAAGGATCTGCAGTTGGTCTACAACAAGGCGCGTCAGGCGGCGATTACCCAGGAGCTGTCGGAGATCGTGGGTGGGGCGGCCGCGGTATAGGTTTTAGGGATCGGGGTGCGCAGAGCCGCATCGCAGGAGAGATTATACATTTCAAGGGGTACCGACAAATGAGTTCTGGAAAGATCGTACAAATCATAGGCGCTGTGGTGGATGTGGAGTATCCGCGTGACTCCGTGCCCAAGGTCTACGATGCGCTCGTCAACAAGGATCTGGACCTCACCCTGGAGGTGCAGCAGCAGCTGGGCGACGGCGTGGTGCGCACCATCGCTCTGGGCAGCACCGATGGCATGAAGCGCGGCATGGAGATGGTGAATACCGGTGAACCCATCAAGGTGCCCGTGGGCACCGGTACCCTGGGGCGCATCATGAACGTACTGGGTACGCCCATCGACAACGCCGGGGAGGTGAAGAGTGATACCACCTGGCCCATTCACCGCAAGGCCCCCAGCTACGAGGAGCAGGCGGGTGGCGCCGAGCTGCTGGAGACCGGAATAAAGGTGATAGATCTGCTCTGTCCGTTTGCCAAGGGTGGAAAGGTCGGCCTGTTCGGCGGCGCCGGAGTGGGCAAGACCGTCAACATGATGGAGCTGATCCGCAACATCGCCATCGAGCACAGTGGCTACTCGGTATTCGCGGGAGTGGGAGAGCGCACCCGCGAGGGTAACGACTTCTACCACGAGATGAAGGAGTCCAACGTTCTGGACAAGGTATCCCTGGTCTACGGGCAGATGAACGAGCCTCCCGGCAACCGCCTGCGCGTGGCGCTGACCGGGCTGACCATGGCGGAGTATTTCCGTGACGAGGGGCGTGATGTTCTGATGTTCATCGACAACATCTATCGCTATACCCTGGCCGGCACCGAGGTATCCGCCCTGCTGGGGCGCATGCCCTCGGCGGTGGGATACCAGCCCACCCTGGCGGAGGAGATGGGCGTGCTGCAGGAGCGCATCACCTCCACCAAGACCGGCTCCATCACCTCCATCCAGGCGGTATATGTGCCTGCCGACGACCTTACCGACCCGTCGCCGGCAACCACCTTCTCCCATCTGGACGCCACTGTGGTGCTCTCCCGCCAGATCGCCGAGCTGGGAATCTATCCGGCGGTGGATCCGCTGGACTCCACCAGCCGCCAGCTGGATCCGCTGGTCATCGGCCAGGAGCACTATGACACCGCCCGGGCGGTACAGAACACCCTGCAGCGCTACAAGGAGCTGAAGGACATCATCGCCATTCTGGGCATGGATGAGCTGTCCGAAGAGGACAAGTTGGTGGTGGCCCGGGCGCGCAAGATTCAGCGCTTCCTGTCGCAGCCGTTTTTCGTCGCCGAGGTGTTCACCGGCTCGCCGGGCAAGTATGTGCCGCTGAAGGACACCATCGCCGGATTCAAGGCGATCGTGGAGGGTGAATACGATCACCTGCCGGAGCAGGCCTTCTACATGGTGGGCAGCATAGATGAAGCGGTAGAGAAGGCCAAGAGCGTCTGATACGGGAGCAGGATATGGCCATGACCATGCATGTGGATATCGTCAGCGCCGAGCAGGAGATCTTCTCGGGTCCCGCCGAGTTCCTGCTGGCGCCGGCGGAGATGGGGGAGGTGGGCATCATGCCGCGCCACGCCCCGTTCCTCTCCACCCTGAAGGCGGGGGAGGTGAAGGTGACTACCGGGGAGGGCGAGGAGCAGTACTTCTATGTCTCCGGAGGCATGCTGGAGGTCCAGCCCCATACCGTTACCATCCTGTCGGATACCGCGCTGCGCGCCAAGGATCTGGATGAGGCCGCCGCTCTGGAGGCCAAGAAGCGGGCGGAGCAGGCCCTGAAGGACAGGAAGAGCGATATCGACTACGCGAAGGCTCAGGCGGAGCTTGCCGAAGCCGCGGCGCAGCTGCAGACCATACAGCGGCTGCGCAAGCGCATGGGAGCAAGCTGACGCGCGGGGCCTTCCCAAGGCGATCGCCGGCAAAGCCCCGTTCGGCGGGTGTCTGGATGGGAGCCACCTAGGCATCATGATTGAACTTGCAAGTCAGTTCAATCATGAAGTCTGATGTTTTAGTCAATAACTGCACCAGAAAACACCTTCTGGCACAGTCGCTTGCAAGTTAAAACATATCAGTACTCTTTCAAGGCGCGAGGTAATAAATTCAGAAAGGCCTTCCTCAAATCGTGGACAGGCGGAATGCACGCCGCATACTCGGTAGCCAGAAGGGGATTGGGGCGGTCTGGCCGGGGAGCGGCGGATATCCACCAGCTGCGCCAATTGCAACTGGTCCGGCTATCCCAAACTCTCCCCAATCCCCTTCTGCCGACCATCTTCCGGCGTGCATTCCGCCTGTCAAGGATGATTTGCCATTTTACCCACACGATTTGAGGAAGGCCTTTCTGAATTTATTACCTTGAAAGAGCACTAGGGTTTCAGTCGGCGCTGTACCTCCGTGGCGATCCGCAGCGCCTCCTCCGGATCCGGATGCAACAGGTTGAAATGCCCCATCTTGCGTCCCGGTCGCGCCTCGCTCTTGCCGTACAGGTAGAGCTTGGCCTGCGGCTGCAGCAGCAGATGCTTCCACTTCGGCGGCGAGCCATCCCACAGATCCCCCAGCAGGTTGACCATCGCCACGGGTGACAGCAGTCTGGTGTCGCCCGCCGGAAGGCCGCAGAGCATGCGCACCTGCTGTTCGAACTGACTGGTGACGGTTGCGTTCAGGGTATAGTGGCCGCTATTGTGGGGGCGCGGCGCTATCTCGTTGATCAGCAACTCGCCGGCCACCACGAAAAACTCCACCGCCAGCACCCCCACGTAATCCAGCGCCTCAGCCACCCGCGTGGCCAGCCGGGATGCCTGCCGGGCCAGGGCAGCATCGATACGGGCGGGAACCATGGTGGTGTCCAGGATGCCGCCGGAGTGGCGGTTCTCCGCCACCGGAAAGCAGCTGGACTCCCCTCCTGCGCTGCGTGCCACCACCACCGAAAGCTCCTTGTCCAGCTCTACCCTGCGCTCCAGCACGCTGGGCCGCTCTCCAAGCCCCTGGAACGCCGTTTCGGCCCGGTCCGCGTCGAGGATGGTGTGCTGCCCCTTGCCGTCATAACCACCGGTCGCTGTCTTCAGCAGCGCCGGGGTCCCGATGGCACGGATCGCTTCCCGCAGCTCAGCGACGCAGGTCACCGCGGCAAAGGGAGCGGTGGGCAGACCGTTGTTGCGCAGGAAACCCTTCTCCAGAATGCGATCCCGGCAGATGCGTACCGCACCGGAGCCGGGCGCCACCAGGCAGTGCCGTGCCAGGTAGTCCATGCTTTCCGCCGGCACGTTCTCGAACTCGATGGTGACTGCGGCGCACGCCCGTCCCAGCGCGGCGAGCGCCTGCCGGTCATGGTACGCTCCGCATATCTGCCGGTCGGCCACCTGGCCGGCCGGGCAGCGGGGGTCGGGATCCAGCGTCACGGTGCGGTAGCCCAGGGCGCGCGCCGCCTCGCAGAACATGCGCCCCAGCTGCCCGCCACCCATGACTCCCAGGGTGCTGCCGGGCAGGATCATGACGCCGGGGGAAGCGCCATCTCCAGGGCGTCCCTGGTCTGTCCGGCGCGAAAAGCCCGCAGCCTGTCTGCCACCGTCGCGTGGTCGCGGGCCAGGATCGCGGCGGCAAACAGCGCCGCGTTGGCGGCCCCCGACTCCCCTATGGCGAAGGTCGCCACCGGAATTCCCTTGGGCATCTGGACGATGGAGAGCAGTGAATCCATCCCCTGCAGATGCCGGGATGGCACCGGTACTCCCAGGACCGGAAGTGTGGTTTTGGCGGCCAGCATGCCGGGCAGGTGGGCGGCGCCACCGGCCCCGGCGATGATACAGCGCAGCCCGCGCCCCTCCGCCTCCGATGCATACTCATAAAGGAGATCCGGGGTGCGGTGCGCGGAGACCACCCGCGCCTCGTGTGCAATGGCGAGCTCGTCCAGAAGCAGGGTGGCGTGCTGCATCACCTCCCAGTCGCTGCTGCTCCCCATCACTACGCCTACCAGGGGTATGTTCATGCTGCTTCCTCATTTGTCCCTGCAGAGCGCAGGAAGGCCGCTGATTATGCCAAATCGCGGGGGCGATTTCACCATTCGGCCGGGTTCGGATGCGTGCCCCGCGCCCCACTCGATTTGGAGGAGAGCCGGTGTATAATATTCCCTGAAGGCGAAAGTGGCGGAATTGGTAGACGCGCTGGATTTAGGTTCCTGTGGGGCAACCCGTGAGAGTTCGAGTCTCTCCTTTCGCACCAGATACATCCAACAGAATTGAAAGGGAGCAAGCATGCAGGTATCCGTGGAAACCACCGGCACACTGGGGCGGCGCATGACCGTGGCGGTGCCCGAGGAGCGTATCTCAGGCGCGGTCAAACAGCGCCTTGTCTCCATGCAGCGCCGGGTGCGGATCGATGGTTTCCGGCCCGGCAAGGCCCCTCTTCCGGTGGTGCAGAGCAGGTTTGGCAGGCAGGTGCGCGAGGAGGTGATCAGTGAGGTGCTGAGCACCACCCTGGTTGAGGCGCTGGCGCAGGAGGATCTGAATCCGGCCGCCATGCCGGTGATCGAGCCGGATAGCCTGGTGCAGGAGAACGGGCTGGAGTACACCGCCGTATTCGATGTATATCCCGAGTTCGAGCTGGCTCCCTGTTCCGGGCTGGAGATAGAGAAGCCGGTGGTGGAGATCGGCGAGCACGACGTGGACGAGACCATCCAGTCCATACGCGAGCAGCGTATCCGCTGGAGAGAGAAACAGGGAGTCGCCGAGGATGGTGATCAGCTGGTGCTGGACTTCGTCGGCAGCATAGGCGGCGAGCCGTTCGAAGGGGGCAGGGCGGAGGATTTCAGGATGGTGCTGGGTGCCGGACGTATGATCAAGGGATTCGAGTCCGGTCTCCAGGGGGTGAAGGCCGGCGACGAACGGGTGGTGGAGGTTACCTTTCCGGAGGATTATCATGCCGCAGAGCTGGCGGGCAAGAGGGCCAGCTTTGAAGTGCGGGTCAAACGGGTGGAGGGTTCCGAGCTGCCCAAACTGGATGACGAGTTTGCTGCCCACCTGGGGGTGTCCGGAGGGGTGGAGGGTCTGCGCGAGGAGGTGAGGGCCAACATGCGCCGCGAGCTGGACACCACGCTGCGGTCGCGCATCAAGCAGCAGGTGATAGATGCCCTGCTGGCCGCCAACCGTATCGATCTTCCCGAGAGCATGGTGGAGCGGGAGATGCGGGCCCTGGCGGCGCAGGCGCAGCGGCGCCTGGCGCAACAGGGAATGCCCACCGAAGAGGGCGGGCCGGATCTCTCCATGTTCCGGGAGCAGGCGGAGCGGCAGGTGGCGATTGGCCTGATAGTATCCAGAATTATCGAACAGAACGGGATCGAGGCCACGGCACAGGATATGCGGGCCACGGTGGAGGAGATGGCCCAGCCGTATGATCACCCTCAGGAGGTGATCGACTGGTACTATGAGGAGGATGAGCGGCTGGCGGCGGTGGAGGCGCTGGTGCTGGAGAACAAGGTATTCGACTGGGTGCTGGAGCAGGCCAAGGTGCGGGAGAAGCGGCTCTCCTTCAGCGAGTTGATGAGACCGGGGCGGCGCTGACGGTTCAGTGATTGGCGCAAGCGGCCGACCACAATAAGTGAGAACAACTGGAGCCGCCGTGTGGGCGGCGGGGATTTTCATGCCAACCGAATGAACACCCGAGAAATCTGTTGGTCCGGATCGGTACCGGTCCGGGTTCATGGCGCGGGGAGGGATGCGCGGGCGGGGGCTCAGAGGTGGTACGGGAAGTTGCAAACAGACGGGAGAGAGCATTGGAGATATACGACACCGGTTTGATTCCCATGGTGGTGGAGCAGTCGGCGCGCGGCGAGCGGGCCTATGACATCTACTCCAGGCTGCTCAAGGAGAGGGTCATATTCCTGGTTGGCCCGGTGGAGGACCAGATGGCGAATCTGGTGGTGGCGCAGCTGCTGTTTCTCGAGTCGGAGAATCCCGACAAGGATATCCATCTCTATATCAACTCTCCCGGGGGAGCGGTGACCGCCGGTCTCGCCATCTATGATACCATGCAGTTCATAAAACCCGACGTGAGCACCATGTGCATCGGTCAGGCGGCCAGCATGGGAGCGCTGCTGCTGGCGGGGGGGGCGCCCGGCAAGCGCTACTGTCTGCCCCATTCACGCATGATGATTCACCAGCCGTTGGGCGGATTCCAGGGGCAGGCGACCGACATCGAGATCCACGCCAACGAGATTCTGAAGGTGCGGGAGCGGCTCAACAGTGTGCTGGCCGCCCATACCGGCAAGCCCATCGAGCAGGTCAGCAAGGATACCGACCGCGATTTCTTCATGGACGGGAAAGAGGCGGTGGCGTATGGTCTGATCGACGAGGTGCTGGTGCAACGTTAGTACTCTTTCAGGGTAATAAATTAGGATTCGGCCTCCCCGTGGTGTTTTGCGGTAAGGCGCAGTGCGCAGGCGATAGTTGTTCCCCTGTCAGGCACTACAACGTCGCCATGGACGCCGACAGACCAACTGAAAGAGTACCGGCGTCACGGCGATATGGACCTGGCGGAAGCCGGGGTTCTGTAGCGAAAAGGTAAATAAATAACGGGAAGCGGTCGCGGGGCTTGCAAAACGGGGCGGTTTTCGGCAGTGTTGTTTCATGCCCCGCTGGACTTTATGAGGTAGGTACATGAGCGACGAAAAACGCGGCAGTGGCAAGCTGCTTTATTGCTCCTTCTGCGGCAAGAGCCAGCACGAGGTACGCAAACTCATTGCTGGTCCCTCGGTGTTTATATGCGATGAGTGCGTGGATCTCTGCAACGACATCATCCGCGAGGAGATTCAGGAGCAGGACGCCGGTACCACCTCATCCAAGCTGCCCACGCCGCACGAGATCAACAGGGTGCTGGATGAGTATGTGATCGGGCAGCAGCGGGCCAAGAAAACCCTCTCCGTCGCCGTTTACAACCACTACAAGCGCCTCGAGCTGGGCCAGCAGGCGCGTGATGACGTGGAGCTGGTCAAGAGCAATATACTTCTCATCGGGCCCACCGGCAGCGGCAAGACCCTTCTGGCGGAGACGCTGGCGCGGCTGCTGAAGGTTCCGTTCACCATAGCGGATGCCACCACCCTCACCGAGGCCGGATATGTGGGTGAGGATGTGGAGAACATCATCCAGAAGCTGTTGCAGAAATGCGACTACGACGTGGAGAAGGCGCAGAACGGCATCGTCTATATCGATGAGATCGACAAGATCTCCCGCAAGTCGGAGAACCCCTCCATAACCCGGGACGTGTCCGGTGAGGGGGTCCAGCAGGCGCTGCTCAAGCTGATCGAGGGTACCGTAGCCTCGGTTCCGCCCCAGGGTGGGCGCAAGCATCCGCAGCAGGAGTTTCTGCAGGTGAATACAGCCAATATACTGTTCATCTGCGGCGGCGCCTTCGCGGGGCTGGATCGCATCATCCGGGAGCGGACCGAGAAGGGTGGAATCGGCTTTGCGGCGGAGATCAAGGCGGCGGACGACAAGCGGGGCTTTGGCGAGATGATCAGCAACGTGGAGCCGGAGGATCTGATCAAGTACGGCCTGATTCCGGAGTTTGTGGGGCGCCTGCCGGTGCTGGCGACCCTGGAGGAGCTGGATGAGAGCGCCCTGGTGCGGATCCTCACCGAGCCGAAAAATGCCATAACCAAGCAGTTCATCAAGATGTTCGAGATGGAGGGGGTGGAGCTGGAGTTCCGGGACGAGGCGCTGCACAAGGTGGCGCGCAAGGCGATGGAGCGCAAGACCGGGGCGCGCGGCCTGCGCTCCATCATCGAACACGCCCTGCTGGATATCATGTATGACCTGCCGTCCATGGAGAATGTCTCCAAGGTGATTGTCGATGAGGGGTCTATAACTGCCGACTCCGAGCCGATACTGTTGTATGAGGGTTCCGAGCAGCAGGTGGCCTCCGACAAATAGCGGGAGATCTCTCCACCTGCTACGGAACCGCCCGCTATTGAAAAGCTGCTGTTCAGCTCCTATATAGAGCTTGAAAGAGTACAGCGGCCGGTGACCGGACGGTATCCGGAAGAGAAGGTGGTTTCATGGCAGAGTATCCAGATCAGGTTTCCGAAGTGGTAGATGACCCCATTCAGGCGGCGCCCTTGCTGCCGCTGCGTGACGTGGTGGTCTACCCCCACATGGTGATCCCGCTGTTTGTGGGCAGGGAGAAGTCCATCCGCGCGTTGGAGGCCGCGATGGAGGGCGGCAAGCAGATCCTGCTGGTGGCCCAGACAAATGCCTCCACCGACGACCCGGGGCTGGATGACATATACCGGGTGGCCACCCTGGCCAACATCCTGCAGCTGCTGAAGCTTCCCGATGGTACCGTGAAGGTGCTGGTGGAGGGCTGCCAGCGTGCCCGTATCGTCAATTTCCTGGGGGTCGATGACTACTTCCTGGCGCAGTTCACCACCCAGGAGCCAACCGGACTGGATGAGCGGGAGGCCGAGGTACTGACCCGCTCGGTGGTCACCCAGTTCGAGCAGTATGTAAAACTTAATAACAAGATCCCCCCCGAAATCCTCTCTTCCCTCTCCGGGATCGATGACCCCAGCCGATTGGCGGATACCATCGCCGCGCACATGGCGCTGAAGATCGAGGAGAAGCAGAAGATCCTCGAGTTCAACGAGGTGGGGGAGCGCCTCGAGTACCTCATGGGGCTGCTGGAGTCCGAGCTGGATCTGCTGCAGGTGGAGAAGAAGATCCGCCACCGCGTGAAGCGGCAGATGGAGAAGAGTCAGCGCGAGTACTATCTCAACGAGCAGATGAAGGCGATTCAGAAAGAGCTTGGCGAGATGGAGGAGGCCCCCAACGAGATGGAGGAGCTGGCCAAGCGCATCGAGCAGGCCGGGATGCCGAAGGAGGCCCGGGAGAAGGCGGAGTCGGAGCTTGGCAAGCTGAAGATGATGTCGCCCATGTCTGCCGAGGCGTCGGTGGTGAGGAACTATATCGAGACCCTCACCGCCGTTCCCTGGAAGAAACGCACCAGGGTCCACCGGGATCTGTTCAAGGCGAACGACATCCTGGAGGCGGATCACTACGGCCTGGAGAAGGTGAAGGAGCGCATCCTGGAGTATCTGGCGGTACAGCAGCGGGTCAGAAAGCTGAAGGGCCCGATCCTTTGCCTGGTGGGGCCGCCGGGGGTGGGCAAGACCTCCCTGGCGCGTTCCATCGCCCGCGCCACCAACCGCAAGTTTGTGCGTATGTCGCTGGGCGGGGTGCGCGACGAGGCGGAGATCCGCGGCCACCGGCGCACCTACATCGGCTCCATGCCGGGCAAGGTGATGCAGAACCTGATCAAAGTGGGCACGCGCAATCCGTTGTTCCTGCTTGACGAGATCGACAAGATGGCGGCCGATTTCCGCGGCGATCCGGCGGCTGCGCTGCTGGAGGTGCTGGATCCGGAGCAGAACAGCACCTTCGCCGATCACTATCTGGAGGTGGACTACGATCTCTCCGACGTGATGTTCATCGCCACCGCCAACAGCATGAACATCCCCGGCCCCCTGCTGGACAGAATGGAGGTGATCCGCATACCCGGCTATACCGAGGATGAAAAGCTCAACATAGCCCTGCGTTACCTGCTGCCCAAGCAGATGAAGGCGAGCGGCCTGAAGCAGAACGAACTGGAGATAACCGAGGCGGCGCTGCTGGACATCATCCGCTACTACACCCGTGAGGCCGGGGTGCGGGGCCTGGAACGGGAAATCGCCAAGATCTGCCGCAAGGTGGTGAAGGAGATCCTGCTGAAGAAGGGCTCCAGTAGCCGCCGGATCACGGTAAGCGGGCGAAATCTGGACAAGTACCTGGGGGTGCGCCAGTACCGCTACGGCCGCGCCGAGGAGCAGGATCAGGTGGGCCAGGTCACCGGCCTGGCCTGGACCGAGGTGGGGGGCGATCTGCTCACCATAGAGACGGTGGTGGTCCCCGGCAAGGGCAAGCATCAGGTCACCGGCCAGCTGGGCGACGTGATGAAGGAGTCCATCACGGCGGCGATGAGCGTGGTGCGCTCCCGTTCCAGCATGCTGGGGATCGAGCCGGACTTCTATGAGAAGCACGATATTCACATCCACGTTCCGGAGGGTGCCACCCCCAAGGATGGTCCGAGCGCTGGGATCGGGATGTGCACCGCCCTGGTCTCCGCGCTGACCGGCATCCCGGTGCGCGCCGACGTGGCCATGACGGGAGAAATCACCCTGCGGGGCGAGGTGCTGGCCATCGGCGGCCTGAAGGAGAAGCTGCTGGCGGCGGTGCGTGGCGGCATCAAGATCGTGGTGATTCCGGAGGAGAACCGCAAGGATCTGTCGGAGATCCCGGCCAATGTACTCAAGGAGCTGGATATCAGGCCGGTGCGCTGGATCGATGAGGTGCTGGAGATAGCCATGCAGCATATGCCGGATCCTCTACCTGACGATGTCCGCATGTTGAGTGGGAAGAAATCGCGCAAGGAGGCCAAGGCGGATTTGCTGCGCCCGCACTAGTACTCCGGAAATCGATGAGGGCGGCTTTTTCTCCGCCGGCCCGCGCTTCGGGCGGCCTTGCCGGATGGCGTCACCGCCAGGCGACAGGAGGCGGGGCGCAAAGTCAAAAAATCATCATGCACGCCGGTGCAAATGGGTGTATGCGCGTTTGCGGGGCCGGGTTCCCGCTCCTCTAACATCCTGACAGAGTGCTACATTACTCCTCTCTTTCCCTCGAAACGGACAGCGGTTCGCCTGTTGTATATGTGCCATTTCTCCACAGGGAAAATAATGATATTGCTGGGTTTTTTGTATATGATACAACAGTCGGCGGCTTGACAGTGGTTTTGAGCGATTGGTATAAAAGCCGTTTAGGGCCGTGCGGAAAGGCGGCGGTGATTTGTTTTTGTTGTTTAAAAGAGGAAAAACATAGTGAATAAATCGGAATTGATTGATGCAATCGCGGAAGGGGCAGACATCTCCAAGGCTGCAGCGGGCCGCGCCCTGGATGCCGCTCTGGATGCCATCGGGAACGCCCTCAAGAGGGGTGATCAGGTTACCCTGATCGGCTTCGGCACCTTCCTGGTGCGCGAGCGCGCCGCCCGTGTCGGCCGCAATCCCAGGACGGGAGAGTCCATGACCATCGCCGCCGCCAGGATTCCCTCCTTCAAGGCTGGCAAAGCGCTCAAGGATACAGTAAACTAGCGCGCTCTCAGAGACGGGGTGCTTAGCTCAGCTGGGAGAGCGTCGCCCTTACAAGGCGAATGTCGGGGGTTCGATCCCCTCAGCACCCACCACACGGAGTGGTAGTTCAGTTGGTTAGAATACCGGCCTGTCACGCCGGGGGTCGCGGGTTCGAGTCCCGTCCACTCCGCCAGATTCAGGAGTAGCAGCGGGCGTGCCGCAAGGTGCGCCCTTTTTGTTGAAGTCCGGGGTACTCCGGAATCAGCAACCGCCGGAATGATCCTCCCCAGGGGGTCGAAGCAGGGAGAGAGGCGGATTCGATGTGCAGTTGAACGGTGTTATCGGGCCAGGGTAGTTTCTCAATATGCTCCAGAGCATTCGCACTCGTTCCCAGGGGTGGTTCGCCTGGGCCATCGTCATTCTGATTACCATCCCGTTCGCCCTTTGGGGGATTCAGGAGTATGTGGGTGGTGGGCGCGAGCCGGCCGCAGCCACGGTAAACGGCGTGGAGATTCCCCAACGCGAGGTGCAGCGGATGGCGCAGCTACAGCGCCAGAGATTGCTGGCGGCGCTGGGCGACAGGGCGGATCCGCGCCTGCTGGATGAGCTGCGCCTGCGGGAGGTGGCGCGTGAAGGGCTGATCGAGAACGAGGTGCTGTTTCAGGCGGCGGAATCGGCCGGCTTCCGTATCGGGGATGAACAGCTGGTGGCCCGCATTCATTCCATCCCGGCGTTCCAGGAGGAGGGGGTGTTCTCCCCGCAGGCCTACGAGCGGGCGCTGCGCAACCAGGGCATGTTGCCGGGAGGCTTCGAACCCATGCTGCGCCGGGACCTGGTGCTGGAGCAGCTTCGCCTGGGGGTGGAGAACAGCGCATTTGCCACCGGCAGGGAGCTGGAGGATCTGCTGCGCCTGGAGCAGCAGCGGCGTGACGCGGGTTATCTATTGGTGCCGGCGGCCGGGTATGAGGAGGGTGTGACCATCACCGATGAGGAGGTGGCTGCTTATTATGAACAGAACCGGGACTCCTTCGTCCGCCCGGAACAGGTGAGCGTGCAGTATCTGGAGCTGAGCGTGGAGGAGCTTGCCTCCACCATCGAAGCGGACGAGGAGGAGCTGCGCAGCTACTACGATGAGAACAGGGGCAGCTACAGCAAGCCCGAGCGGCGCCGCGCGAGCCACATACTGATACCGCTGGATGCCGATGCCGACGATGCAGCGGTGGCCGAGGCGCGCGCCAGGGCGGAAAAGCTGGTGGAGCGCCTGCGTGCCGGAGAGTCCTTTGCGGATCTGGCGCGGGAATACTCCGGCGATCCCGGTTCCGCCCAGGAGGGTGGGGATCTGGGCATGTTCGGCAAAGGGGTGATGGAGCCCGCCTTCGAAGCCGCGGCCTTTGCCATGGCGGAGGGTGAGATTAGTGATCCGGTACGCACCGATTTTGGTTTCCACATCATCACGGTCACCGGAGTGGAGCCGGGTTCCACGCCCGAATTCGATGAGATTCGGGAGCGGGTTGCGCGGGACTACCGCCGGCATCTGGCGGAGAAACGTTATTACGAGGCTGCCGAGCAGCTGGCGAACCTCAGCTTCGAGCATCCCGACTCCCTGGAGCCGGCCGCCGAGCAGCTGGGCCTCTCCATAAAGAGCACGCCACTGTTCGATCGCCAGGGAGGGGAGGGGATCGCCTCCGATCCAAAGTTCATCGCCGCCGCCTTCAGTCCGGAGGTTCTCGAGCAGGGATACAACAGCGAGCCGGTGGAGCTGAGTCCGGTGCAGACGGTGGTGCTGCGCAAGAAGGAGCATGTAGCGCAGCAGCAGCTGCCGCTGGAGGAGGTCAGGGAGAAGATAACGGCGCAGCTGCGCAGGGAGAAGGCCAGTGACGCGGCGTTTGCCGACGCCGGGAAGATCGCCCGGCGCGCCTCCGGCGGAGAGGAGTTGAGCGCCCTCGCCGAGGAGTACCAGCTGAAGTGGGAACGTATCGACTCCCTTGCCCGCAGCGACCGCAAGACCAACCCGGCCATCGTTCGCCAGATCTTCAAGATGCCACGGCCCGCAGAAGGCAAGCCCCGCTACGAGGCGCGCAGGCTGAATGGTGATGCGGCGGTGCTGGCGCTGTTCGCGGTGCGGGATGGCGATCCCGCCGGCGTGGAGGAGGAGCAGGCCAAGGGTGGCAGAGCGTCCCTGGCCGCCGGCTGGGGACGCGCCGAGTTCGCGGATCTGGTCAACTGGCTGAAAGGCGCGGCGGAGATCGGCCGGAGAGAGGAGTCTCCGTAGTCATCTTCCGGAGCGGTGCCCGCAGCCTGATGGCTGCCAGGGCCGGTGCCCCTCCTTTCCCTTCCCTTCCGTACCGGCCGTTTCCCGACCTGTCAGGGATGAAGCGCCCGTTGTCCGCTGGGCCGGGAAGCTACTTGTAGCCACCCATGCCGATGGTGTTGAAGCCGGAGTCCACGTAAACTATCTGGCCGGTGATGCCGGAGGCGAGGTCCGAGCAGAGGAAGGCGGCGGTGTTTCCCACCTCATCGATGGTCACGTTGCGCCGTAGCGGCGCGTTCTCTTCCACATAGTCCAGCATCTTGCGGAAGTCGCTGATGCCGGCGGCGGCCAGGGTACGGATGGGGCCGGCA
>WFXP01000061.1 GCA_015490535.1 Gammaproteobacteria bacterium | reverse complement strand
TAGCGGCTCCGTCCTTGACAGGCAGAATGCACGCCACATAATCGTTAACCAGAAGGGGATTGGGGCCGGCTGGCCGGGGAGTGGCGGATATCCACCACCGGCGCCAATTGCGACTGGTTCGGCTATCCCAAACTCTCCCCAATCCCCTTCTGCCGACCATCTTCCGGCGTGCATTCCGCCTGTCAAGGATGATTTACCATTTCACCCACACGATTCGAGGAAGACCTTCCTGATTTGTTGTCTTGTAAAGAATCTCAGGGATCCCCTCATCTTGTCAGGCTGTCGCTAAGCAACTCATTTTATTGATGAACGGAAAACGGGGTTATGGCATTGTTGCAGCATAACCCGTTGTTTTATAAAAATTAAAACAAATGAGGGGATCCCTGAGGTAAAGAACGCTAACCGGGCAGCACGCGATGGCTTTCGCTCAGGATGAAATCGAGAAAGGTTCTCGCCACCAGTGACAGCCTCTTGCCCTTCAGATGTACGGCGTACCAGCGCCGCTTGACAGGAAACTCCTCCACATCCAGCACCACCAGCTTGCCGGTATCCAGCTCCAGCTGCAGACTGTGCAGGGAGAGCACGGCAATCCCCAGGCCGGCCAGCACCGCCTGCTTGATGGCCTCCGAGCTTCCCAGCTCCATGTAGGGCTCCACATGCAGACCCTTCTGGTCCAGGACCCGATCCACGGCCTGACGGGTTCCGGAGCCCGCCTCCCGGCCGATGAAGCGCTCGCGTATCACCTCCTGCAGGCGCAGCCGGCCGCGCCCCGCCAGGGGATGGCCAGGGGGGGCCACGAAGCCCAGTACATTCTCCAGGAAGGGGTGGCTGACCAGTCGCTGGTCGTCGTCCGGGATCTGCCCCATGACCACGAAGTCATCCTCGTTGTCCATAAGGCGCTCCACCACCCGTGCACGGTTGGCAAACTTGAGCCTGGGCTCCACGCCCGGGTGCTGCTGCAGGAAGTGGCCCAGCAGGTGGGGCATGAAGTATTTGCCCGTGGTGACCACCGACAGCTGGAGCGGACCCACGATCTCCCCTTTTAGGGTCTCCATCTCATCTTTCAGATGGTCCAGGCGCCGCAGGATCTCGCTGGCGGCGCCATACATCGCCTTGCCGGCGGCGGTGGGGAAGATCTTCTTTCCCACCTGCTCCAGCAGGTTCATCCCCACCTGCTCCTCCAGCCGCTTCACCTGTATGGAGACCGCCGGCTGCGTCAGGTGCATCTCCTCGGAGGCGCGCGTGAAGCTGCAGTTCCTCACCACGGACTCGAACAGTCTGAGTTGCCTTAGGGTCAGGTGCATGGGGGGCGAAGGGCATTTACGTATGTTAATGCATATTATAACAACGATTAATTTTTGTTTGAAGGCGGCAGGGTCTATAGTTTGCTCCACCCGTCGTAGAGCATCGCGGGTTCGCTCCTCTCTCCTCCATCCGCGAGGCGGGATGAAGCAGGGGTGTGCGATGGTGTCGCAACGCCCCCCGGGGAGGAGAGAGGTGCGGGCGAGCGGATCGCCGGGGTGAAGATGAGCTCGGGGCGGCAGGTCGTCATCGGGCAGTATCCAAATCACATAGCGAGGATTAGCAATGGCTGAAAAGACCTACAATGCGGGAGTGAAAGAGTACCGCGAAACCTACTGGGATCCCAACTACACACCGAAAGAGAGTGACATCTTGGCCTGTTTCAAGGTCGTGCCACAGCCGGGCGTGCCGCGCGAGGAGGCTGCTGCCGCAGTGTGTGCCGAGTCCTCCACTGCCACCTGGACCACGGTGTGGACCGACCTGCTGACCGATCTTGACTACTACAAGGGTCGCGCCTACGCCATCGAGGATGTGCCCGGCGACGACGAATCCTTCTACGCCTTCATCGCCTACCCCATGGGGCTGTTCGAGGAGGGTTCCGTAGTCAACGTGTTCACCTCCCTGGTGGGTAACGTGTTTGGATTCAAGGCGGTGCGCATGCTGCGCCTGGAGGATGTGCGCTTCCCGCTCTGGTTCGTGACCACCTGCCCCGGACCTCCTCACGGCATCCAGGTGGAGCGCGACAAGCTGGACAAGTATGGCCGTCCGTTGCTGGGCTGCACCATCAAGCCCAAGCTGGGACTGTCGGCCAAGAACTACGGCCGCGCCGTCTATGAGTGCCTGCGCGGCGGCCTGGACTTCACCAAGGATGACGAGAACGTCAACTCCCAGCCCTTCATGCGCTGGCGGGATCGCTTCCTGTTCGTGCAGGAGGGTATCGAGAAGGCGGAGGCGGAGACCGGCGAGCGCAAGGGTCACTACCTGAACGTCACCGCGCCCGACGTGGAGGAGATGTACAAGCGCGCCGAGTTCGCCAAGGAGATCGGCTCCCGCATCATCATGTCCGACTTCCTGACCATCGGCTGGGCGGCTCACCAGAGCCTCTCCAAGTGGTGCCGCGACAACGGCATGCTGCTGCACGTGCACCGCGCCATGCACGCCGTGATCGATCGCAACCCGCGGCACCACTTGGACAGCGAGTTGTGCGCCGCCCAGCCCAGCGTGAGGTAGTCGGACATGATGATGCGC
>WFXP01000060.1 GCA_015490535.1 Gammaproteobacteria bacterium | reverse complement strand
GGTGTCGCAGTTGCCGCACGGCTGCTCCAGCCGATCCCCGAAGTAGGCCAGCAGCACCTGGCGGCGGCAGGTGGTTACCTCGCACAGCCCCAGCATCGCCTCCAGCTTCTGGCGCTCGATGCGCTTGTGGGCGTCGTCCGCCTGGGAGGACTCCAGCATCTGGCGCAGCATGATTACATCCTGCAGGCCGTAGACCATCCAGGCGTCGGCCGGCAGTCCGTCGCGCCCGGCGCGGCCGGTCTCCTGGTAGTAGGACTCCAGGCTCTTCGGCAGGTCCAGGTGGGCGACGAAGCGTACGTCCGGCTTGTCGATCCCCATGCCGAAGGCGATGGTGGCGACCATGATCACGCCCTCCTCGTTGAGGAAGCGGGCCTGGTTGCGCCGGCGCACGTCAGCCGCCAGGCCGGCGTGGTAGGGGAGGGCATTCCAGCCACGCTGCGCCAGCCAGCTGGCGGTCTCCTCCACCTTGTTGCGTGTCAGGCAGTAGACGATCCCCGCATCCCCCTGGTGTTCGTTCTCCAGAAAGCGCAGCAGCTGTTCGCGGGCGCTGCGTTTTTCGGCGATCCGGTAGCGGATGTTGGGGCGATCGAAGCCGCTGATGAACGCCCTGCCATCCTCCAGCGCCAGGCGCCGCAGAATGTCCTGCCTGGTGATCTCGTCGGCGGTGGCGGTGAGGGCGATGCGTGGTACCCCCGGAAAACGCTCTGGCAGGATGGAGAGCTGGATATACTCGGGGCGGAAATCGTGTCCCCACTGGGATACGCAGTGCGCCTCGTCGATGGCGAACAGTGCCAGCTCCACCCGCTCCAGCAGCTCCAGGGTGTGTGGCATCAGCAGCCTCTCCGGCGCCACGTAGAGCAGATCCAGCGTCCCCTCCAGCAGCTGCCGTTCGATACCGCGCGCCGCGCCCGGATCGAGGGTGGAGTTGAGATACGCCGCCCTTACCCCGTACTGGGTCAGGGTCTGCACCTGATCCTGCATCAGCGCGATGAGGGGGGACACCACGATTCCGGTGCCGCTGCGCACCATGGCGGGGATCTGGTAGCAGAGCGACTTGCCTCCGCCGGTGGGCATCAGCACCAGCGCATCTCCGCCCCCGATCAGGTGCCGGATGATCTCCTCCTGGTGGGGACGGAACCGGTCGTAACCGAAGGTGCTGCGCAGGATCTGGAGGGCAGTGCGGTCCATGGGGCGGCGTCGCGGAGGCGGGGCGGCTCCCGTTACAGGAACGGATTGGTGGCGCGCTCCTCGCCGAAGGTGGAGACCGGGCCATGCCCCGGAATGAAGCGCACTTCGTCTCCCAGCGGCAGGAGCCGTTCATGTATGGAGCGCAGCAGGGTATCGTGGTCTCCGCCAGGCAGATCGGTGCGCCCTATGGAGCCCCGGAACAGTATGTCCCCCACCAGCGCCAACCCCTCCTGGCGGTGGAACAGCGCGATGTGCCCCGGGGTGTGACCGGGGCAGTGCAGCACCTCCAGCTGCTGGTCGCCGAACCGCACCGTATCGCCATGCTCCAGCCAGCGCTGCGGTGTGAACGGGGAGGCCGGGGGAAAGCCGTACGCCTGGCACTGCTGCGGCAGGGAGTCGATCAGGAACCGGTCGGAGAGCTGCGGGCCCTCGATGGGCACCCCGAGCCGCTCGGCCAGCTCCGCGGCCCCGCCGATGTGGTCGAAGTGGCCGTGGGTGATGAGCAGCTTCTCGATCTCCACGCCGCCATCCACGGCCGCCTGCAGGATGCGCTCCACCTCGCCACCGGGGTCCACCACCGCGGCGCGACCGCTCTGTACACAGCAGAGCAGGGTGCAGTTCTGCTCCAGGGGGGTGACCGGCAGGATGATGCTCTGCATGGCGGGGCTCAGGTTCCTCCATGCGCCTTGATCAGCTCGGCCAGCTCCCGCTCCAGCAGCTGCTCGTCCCCGAGGTTCAGGGCGATCAGCCTGCGCAGGTGGGTGGCGCTGGGCAGATCCATCTGTTCGAAACGGAGGCCGAAGAACCGCTCCCCGGCATGGACCAGGCGGCCCTCCACGTTGATCTCCGGCCCCCCCCGCTCCAGCGCCACGGTGATGCGGCAGGCGCCGCCGGCCCCTTCATCCCAGTTGTCGGGGCGCGACATCAGCAGCCCGTGCAGGGAGATGTCCAGCAGCTCCCCATGCCAGATCCCGGAGCTGTTGGAGAAGATGACCCTGGTGGAGAAGGGGATGCGGGTGAAGCGCCTGCGCTCCGGGGAGTCACTGGTCTGGTCCATGGAGTATTGTGCCTCGCTGCGGTACCATCAACTTTTTTTGTTTCGAATCTGCCCCATGTTAGCACGTCCCTGTAGTATGGTGAACGATGACGCAGAGCGCTGACCAGCGGTTCATGGCGCGGGCGCTGCAGCTTGCGCGGCGTGGGCTCTACAGTACCGATCCCAATCCGCGCGTGGGGGCGGTGGTGGTAAGGGGTGGCCGGGTGGTCGGCGAGGGGTGGCACCGGCGCGCCGGGGAGCCGCATGCCGAGATCCACGCCCTGCGCCAGGCCGGCGGGGAGGCCCGCGGTGCCACCGTGTACCTCACCCTGGAGCCCTGCTGCCACCACGGCAGGACTCCCCCCTGCTGCGATGCGCTGATCTCCGCCGGAGTGGATCGCGTGGTGGCCGCCATGGAGGATCCCAACCCGGAGGTGGCGGGAAAGGGGCTGGCGCAGTTGCGCGCGGCCGGGATCCGGGTGGAGTGCGGGCTGCTCCGGGAGCAGGCGGAGCGGCTCAACCCGGGTTTCATCAGCCGCATGCGGCGGGGGCGGCCCTGGGTGCGCTGCAAGCTGGCCATGAGCCTGGACGGGCGCACCGCCATGGCGAGCGGGGAGAGCAAGTGGATCACCTCCGTCCAGGCGCGCGAGGATGTGCAGCGGCTGCGGGCCCGCAGCTCCGCCATTATGACCGGGATCGGCACGGTGCTGGCGGACGACCCGGCGCTGGATGTGCGTCTCGCGGAGCTGGGCGGGGCGCCGCGCCAGCCGCTGCGGGTGGTGCTGGACCGAAAGCTGCGCATCCCCAGCGGGGCGCGGCTGCTGAAGGGCCCGGGAGAGGTCATGGTGTTTACCTCCAGCGGTGCGGGTGGAGATGGCGAGAGAGTGGCCGCCCGCGGCGCGGAGCTGGTTGTCGTGCCGGCCCACGACAGCGGGCTGGATCTGGCCGAGGTGCTGCGTCGGCTGGCGCAGCGGGAGGTCAACGAGCTCCTGCTGGAGGCGGGGGCCACCCTGAGCGGGGCCATGCTGCAGGCCGGGTTGATCGACGAGCTGGTAATCTATCTGGCCCCGCACCTGATGGGGGATCGGGCCAGGGGGCTGTTTCATCTGCCAGGGCTGGAGAGTATGGAGCAGCGTGTTCCGCTGAAGATCCGGGAGATCCGCGCGGTGGGGGAGGACTGGCGGATCACGGCGTTTCCAGTGATTGAGTATATAGTTGAGAATTAGGTTATAACAGCATGTTTTCAGGTATAATCGAGGCGGTTGGCAAGGTGCTGTCACTGGAGCGGCGGGGGGCGGACATGGGGCTGCACATCGACTCCGGCTCTCTGGAACTAGAGGATGTATCCATCGGCGACAGTATCGCGGTGAGTGGAGTATGCCTTACGGTAACCGCGCTGCCGGGGGCCGGATTCCGGGCGGATGTCTCCGCCGAGACGCTGGCGCACACCACCCTGGGGGAGCTGGAGGCGGGATCTGCCGTCAACCTGGAGAAGGCGCTGACCCCCTCCAGCCGGCTGGGTGGCCACATCGTGAGCGGTCATGTGGATGGCGTCGCCCGGGTGGTGCAGCGCTGGGAGGAGGGGTGCTCGGTCCGGTTTCGGGTGCGCGCCCCGGCCGAGCTGGCCAGGTATATCGCGCGCAAGGGATCGGTCTGCGTGGACGGGGTCAGCCTTACCGTCAACCGGGTGCAGGGTGCGGAGTTCGAGCTGAACATCGTGCCGCACACCCTGCGGCAGACCACCATGGGCAGCTACCGTCCCGGCCGCCGTGTGAATCTGGAGGTGGATATCATCGCCCGCTATCTGGAGCGGCTGCTGGAGGGTGGAGAGGATGCGCGGGGTCTGGGCAGGGAGCAGCTGCTGGCCGCGGGGCTGGTTCGGAGCGAGTAGTAAAATATCATGCAGCTCAATAAGATAGAAGATATTATTGAGGATATCCGTCAGGGCCGCATGGTAATCATCATGGACGACGAGGCGCGCGAGAACGAGGGAGACCTGGTGATGGCGGCCACCTGGGTGCGGCCGGAGGACATCAACTTCATGGCGCGCTTCGGACGGGGCCTGATCTGTCTCACCCTGACCGCCGAACGCTGCCGGCAGCTCGATCTGCCCCTGATGGTGCGCGACAACAATGAGAAGCATGGCACCAATTTCACCCTCTCCATAGAGGCGGCGCGCGGCGTGACCACCGGGATCTCCGCCGCCGATCGCGCCATGACGGTGCGTGCCGCGGTGGCCGAGGATGCCCGTCCCGAGGATCTGGTGCGGCCCGGACACATCTTTCCGCTGATGGCGCAGCCGGGGGGGGTGCTCACCAGGGCCGGGCACACCGAGGCGGGGTGTGATCTGGCGCGTCTGGCGGGGTTCGAGCCGGCGGCGGTGATCGTGGAGATCCTCAACGAGGATGGCAGCATGGCGCGCCGGCCCGATCTCGAGCGGTTTGCGCAGGAGCACGGACTCAAGATAGGCACCATCGCCGATCTGATCAGATACCGGCTGGAGAACGAGGAATCGGTCAGCCGGCTGGCCGGGTGCCACATGCCCACCGAGTATGGCGAGTTCGATTTAAGGTTGTATCAGGATCGGATCGATGAGCGCCTGCATCTGGCGCTGGTGAAAGGTAACATAGAGGATGGCAGCCCGGTTCCGGTGCGCGTGCACATGCAGGATACCCTGTGTGATCCCATTGCCAGCCTGCGCGGCGGCGGCAGCTGGTCGCTGGGAGAGGCGCTGCGCTACATCGAGCGGGAGGGGCGCGGCGTGGTGGTGATCCTGAGCCAGTCTGAAGCGGTGGCTGAAACGCTGCGCCGGATCAGGAACTTCCAGCTGGAGGATCAGGGCGTGGAACTTCCCGCACCCCCGGCCGGGGAGGAGCTGCGCACCTACGGGATCGGGGCGCAGATTCTGCTGGATCTGGGGGTGCGCCGCATGCGCGTTATGAGCACGCCGAAGCATCTGCACGCCCTGTCCGGATTCGGTCTGGAGGTGGTGGAGTATATTGAGCAGAGTGGGGAGCAGACATGAGCATAACAACCTTGCAGGGCGATCTGGTGGTGGAGGGGGCGCGCTTTGGCCTGGTGGTGAGCCGCTTCAACGGGTTTGTGGTGGAGGCCCTGCAGAGCGGGGCCATCGACTGCCTGTTGCGCCATGGCGCCGGGGAGAGCGACATCGAGGTGATCAAGGTGCCCGGGGCGCACGAGATCCCGCTGGTGGCGAGGCGCATGGCGGAAAGCGGCAGGTTTGACGCCATCATCGCCCTGGGAGCGGTGATCCGGGGCGCCACACCCCATTTCGACTATGTGGCCGGAGAGTGCGCCAGGGGAGTGGCCGCCGTGGGCCGGGAGAGCGGCGTGCCGGTGGCGTTCGGAGTTCTCACCGTCGATACCATCGAGCAGGCGGTGGAGCGGGCCGGTACCAAGGCGGGCAACAAGGGGGCGGATGCCGCCCTCACCGCCATCGAGATGGTGAACCTGCTGAGGAAGCTCGGCTGACCGGATGAGCAGAAGGCGCAGCAAGGCGCGCAGCCGCGCCGTTCAGGCCATCTACCAGTGGCAGATGACCGGCCAGGAGATGGTCGCCATACGGGACCACTTTCTGGCCGAGCACCCCATGGAGGGGGTGGACCGGGACTATTTTGGAGAGCTGGTTTGCGGAGTGGTGCAGCAGGTCTATGCCCTGGACGACGAGATTACCCCGTTTCTGGATCGAAACCTGCAGGAGGTGGATCCCGTGGAGCGGGCCATCCTGCGTCTTGCCACCTTCGAGCTGCTGTGCCGTCCCGGGATCCCCTACCGCGTCGTGATCAACGAGGCGGTGGAGCTGGCCAAGTCGTACGGCAGCGAGGCCGGGCACAGGTATGTAAACGGCGTTCTGGACAGGGTCGCCGGGAAGCTGCGCCGCATGGAGGTGGAGGCGCGTGGAGATCCGGATCCGTAGCTCCGTGTTCCGCTTTTTCCCTCCCACCAATCTTTGATATTTCACTCCCAAACCCATAGATCCTGTGATTGTCTTGGTATCTACCAAGGGAAATCCTGTTTTACCTCTTGATTCAGCTCATTGGAGATGCGTGGAAATGCTGTTGAAAAATGAAAGGATAAAAGAGCTGTTTCACCACTGGTCGGTGATGACCTTCTACGAGCGGTTCGAGCACCTGGTGGCGCTGGTTCTCACCGGACTGATCGCGGTCATCATCATGGTTGCGTTGTGGCGTCTGGGGACCGAGGTGGTGCGCATGCTGGTGCTGGGAGCTTTCGATCCGCTGGATCACGCGGTGTTCCAGACCATCTTCGGCATGATCATGACGCTTCTGATCGCCATGGAGTTCAAGCACTCCATCCTGCAGGTGCTGGAGCGCAAGGCGCATATCATCCAGGTAGAGACGGTGCTGCTCATCGCCTTGCTGGCGATGGCACGCAAGTTTATCATTCTGGACGCCAGGGAGTATGGCGCCCAGGTGCTGGCCGCGCTCGCTCTCTGCGTTACCGCTCTCGGCGCCACCTACTGGCTGATCAAGGAACGGAACGGACGCCAGCGATAGCTGGCCCGGGAGGCGCCAATAACACCGCCACCGAAACTGGGCAGATATGACACAGCAGATTGAGCTGGATTACGAAGGCGCGGAGCAGCTGCCGCTGAAGGAGTACACGGAGAAGGCCTATCTGGACTACTCCATGTACGTGATCCTGGATCGGGCGCTGCCCCATATCGGCGACGGCCTCAAGCCGGTGCAGCGGCGCATCGTCTATGCCATGTCCGAGCTGGGTCTCAGCGCCGGTTCCAAGCACAAGAAGTCGGCGCGCACCGTGGGCGATGTGCTGGGCAAGTTTCACCCGCACGGCGACTCCGCCTGCTACGAGGCGATGGTGCTGATGGCGCAGGATTTCTCCTGCCGCTATCCGCTAATCGATGGACAGGGCAACTGGGGTTCGCCTGACGATCCCAAGTCATTCGCGGCGATGCGCTACACCGAGTCCCGCCTCTCCCCCTTCGCCCGGCTGTTGCTGCAGGAGCTGGGGCAGGGAACGGTGGAGTGGGTGCCCAATTTCGACGGAACCCTGCGGGAACCGGCCCTGCTCCCGGCGCGGGTGCCCAACGTGCTGCTCAACGGCACCACCGGTATCGCGGTGGGGATGGCCACCGACATTCCGCCCCACAACCTGCGCGAGGTGGCGAGCGCGGCGGTGCGTCTGCTCGAGTCTCCCAAGGCTACGGTGGAGGAGCTGTGTGAACACATCCAGGGGCCCGACTATCCCACCGAGGCGGAGATCATCACCCCGCGCTCCGAGATCGTGGAGATGTACCGCAGCGGCAGCGGCAGCATGCGCATGCGGGCCCGTTACGTCCGCGAAAACGGAGATATCATCATCACCGCGCTCCCCTATCAGGTCTCCGGTTCCAGGGTGCTGGAGCAGATCGCGGCCCAGATGCAGGCGAAAAAGCTGCCGCTGGTGGAGGATCTGCGCGACGAATCGGACCACGAGAATCCCACCCGCCTGGTGATTACGCAGCGCTCCAGCCGGGTGGATGTGGAGCAGCTGATGGCGCACCTGTTCGCCACCACCGATCTGGAGCGCAGCTACCGGGTCAACATGAATGTTATCGGGCTGGATGGCCGGCCGCGGGTGCGCAACCTGCGCGAAATGCTGGAGGAGTGGTTGCAGTTCCGCACCGGCACCGTGCGCCGCCGTCTGCAGCACCGCCTGGAGAAGGTGCTGGACCGGCTGCACATACTGGAGGGGCTGCTGGTCGCCTACCTGAACATCGACGAGGTGATCGCCATCATCCGCAACGAGGAGCAGCCCAAGCCGGAGCTGATGCGGCGTTTCGGCCTCACCGACCGCCAGGCGGAGGCGATCCTGGAGCTCAAGCTGCGCCACCTGGCGAGACTCGAGGAGATGAAGATCCGCACCGAGCAGGAGGAGCTGGAGGCGGAGCGGGATCGGCTGGAGAAGATCCTCGGATCCGCGCGCCGCCTGAAGACCCTGATCCGCAAGGAGCTGCTGGAAGACGCGGAGAAATACGGAGATCCGCGCCGCTCGCCGCTGGTGGAGCGCAGCGCCGCCCGCGCCCTGGACGAGGCCGCATTGATCGGCTCCGAGCCGGTCACCGTGATCCTGTCCGAAAAGGGCTGGGTGCGCGCCGCCAAGGGGCACGAGGTGGACGCGGCCGGGCTGAGCTACAAGGCGGGTGACGGCCCCCTGGCCAGCGCCACGGGGCGTAGCAGCGAGCAGGCGGTGTTCCTGGACTCCACCGGGCGCGCCTACTCCCTGCCGGCCCACCAGCTCCCCTCGGCGCGCGGTCACGGGGAGCCCATCACTGGCCGGGTGACCCCTCCGGCGGGGGCCGGATTCAGGGCGGTGATGCTCGGTTCCCCCGAAGAGCGCTATCTGCTGGCCTCCAGCGCCGGTTACGGATTCATCGCCCGCCTGGGGGATCTCTACGCCAAAAACCGCTCCGGCAAGAGCGTGCTCAGCCTGCCCGGAAACAGCACCGTTCTGCAGCCGGCCAGGCTGGTGGATGATGAAGGGGAGGTGGCGGTGGCCACCAGCGACGGAAGGCTGCTGCTGTTCCCGCTGGCGGACCTGCCGCAGATGGCCCGCGGCAAGGGAAACAAGATGATCGGCATATCGCCCGCCGTCCTCGCGGCGGGAGAGGAGTCGGTGAAAGGGGTGATCATCGTGCCCCGCGGGGGGAGCGTAACCATCCACGCCGGCCGACGCCACACCACCATCAAGGGGGCGGATCTCGACCACTACCGGGGCGAGCGTGGCCGCCGCGGCCGCAAGCTGCCGCGTGGCTTCCAGAGGGTGGAGCGTATTGTCGCGGGTTGACGGGAGCCGATCGAAAAATACTCCCGCTGTTCCGCAAGGGGTTGAATATCCCCGCTCCGGCCTCATGTTATGGATAGCACAAACTTACCAAGGGGGAATCCTCTACCATGCGAATGGACAAACTGACCACCAAATTCCAGATGGCCCTGGCCGATGCGCAGAGTCTGGCGCTGGGGCGCGACCACCAGTTCATCGAGCCGCTGCACCTGATGACCGCCCTGCTGGATCAGGAGGGGGGCACGGTGCGCCATCTGCTGGCCCAGGCCGGGGTCAATGTAAACGGGCTGCGCTCCGCGCTGGGCGAGGCGCTGGACCGGTTGCCGTCGGTGGAGGGTGCCGGGGGTGAGGTGCATATCTCCAACGAGCTGGGACGCCTGCTCAACCTCACCGACAAGCTGGCCCAGAAGCGCAAGGATCAGTACATCTCCAGCGAGCTGTTTGCCCTGGTGGCGGTGGAGGACAAGGGGCCGCTGGGGGAGATGCTGCGCAAGGCAGGCGCCAACAGGGAGGCGGTGGAGAAGAGTATCGAGGCGCTGCGCGGCGGGCAGCAGGTGAACGATCCCAACGCCGAGGATCAGCGCCAGGCGCTGGAGAAATACACCATCGATCTCACCGAGCGCGCCGAGCTGGGCAAGCTGGATCCGGTAATCGGGCGCGACGACGAGATCCGCCGTACCGTCCAGGTGCTGCAGCGCCGCACCAAGAACAACCCGGTACTGATCGGCGAGCCCGGCGTGGGCAAGACCGCCATCGTGGAGGGGCTGGCGCAGCGTATCGTCAACGGCGAGGTGCCGGAGGGTCTGAAGGACAAGCGCATCCTGTCACTGGACATGGGCGCCCTGCTGGCCGGGGCCAAGTTCCGCGGCGAGTTCGAGGAGCGCCTCAAGGCGGTGCTCAACGACCTGGCCAAGCAGGAGGGG
>WFXP01000059.1 GCA_015490535.1 Gammaproteobacteria bacterium | reverse complement strand
CCCTGGAGAGTGCCGCCGGGGAGGGCGGCATCGAGCCGTTCAGGGGCGAGACCGATATCTTCATCCGGCCGGGGTACCGCTTCCGGGTGGTGGATGCGCTGCTCACCAACTTTCATCTGCCCGAGTCCACTCTTCTCATGCTGGTGTGCGCCTTCGCCGGGCAGCAGCGGGTCATGGCCGCCTACCGCCATGCGGTGCAGCAGCGCTACCGCTTCTTCAGTTACGGTGACGCCATGTTTCTCGCGAGATGAGGTTCCAGCTTCTGCACACCGACGGGCCGGCCCGGCGCGGACGCCTGATCCTGCCCCGCGGCACGGTGGAGACCCCCGTATTCATGCCGGTGGGCACCTACGGCACCGTGAAGGCGATGACCCCGGAGGAGCTGCGCGCAGGGGGCTGCGAGATCATCCTGGGCAACACCTTTCACCTGATGCTGCGCCCCGGCACCGGAGTGATCCGCGCCCATGGCGATCTGCATGGTTTCATGCATTGGGACGGTCCCATACTGACCGACTCGGGTGGGTTCCAGGTGTTCAGCCTGGGGGAGATGCGCAGCATAAGCCGCCGGGGGGTGCAGTTCCGCTCCCCGGTGGATGGTTCCCGCATCTTCCTCGACCCGGAGCGCTCCATGCAGGTGCAGCGGGAGCTGGGTGCCGATATCGTCATGATCTTCGACGAGTGCACCCCCTGGCCCGCAACCGAGCAGCAGGCGCGGGACTCCATGGAGCTGTCGCTGCACTGGGCGGAGCGCAGCCGGGAGGCGCACGGCGACAATCCGGCGGCGCTGTTCGGCATCGTGCAGGGAGGGATGTACCGGGCGCTGCGCGAGGAGTCGCTGCATGGCCTGATGCGTATCGGCTTCGACGGCTATGCCATCGGCGGGCTTTCGGTGGGGGAGCCGAAACCGGAGATGCTGGCGGTACTGGACGGGCTGGAGCCGTTGCTGCCGGAGCGGCAGCCGCGCTACCTGATGGGGGTGGGCACTCCCGAGGATATCGTGGAGGCGGTGCGCCGCGGCGTGGACATGTTCGACTGCGTGCTGCCCACCCGCAACGCCCGCAACGGCCATCTGTTCACCCAGTGGGGCACCGTGCGGATCCGCAACAGCAGATACCGCGCCGACCCGCGTCCGCTGGATCCGGAGTGCGGCTGCTATACCTGCCGCAACTACAGCAGGGCCTACCTGCGCCACCTGGATCGCACCGGTGAAATCCTGGGTGCCCGGCTGAACACAATCCACAATCTCCACTACTACCAGCAGCTGATGCGTGGCCTGCGCGAGGCGATAGAGACCGGTTCCCTGAAGCGGTTTGTGGACGACTTTTACCAAAAACGCGCCCAAAGCGGCGCTCCTGTGTCATAATGCGCGGATTTCATGGAGCGTAGAGGAGCGGAAAAATGGGTTTCTTGATCTCTGATGCCTGGGCGGAGGGCGGCGCACCTGCGGGACAGGGCGATCCGCTGATGGGGCTGCTGCCCCTGATCATCCTGTTCGCGGTGTTCTACTTCATGCTCATCAGGCCGCAGATGAAGCGCGCCAAGGAGCACCGCAAGCTGGTGGCCGAACTGGCCAAGGGGGACGAGGTGGTGACCAGCGGCGGGGTTGGCGGCAGGATAACCAACGTTGGAGACAGCTTCGTCACCCTGGAGATCTCGGAAGGGGTGGAGATCAAGCTGCAAAAGGATGCGGTTACCGCGGTGCTGCCCAAGGGCACTCTCAAGGAGGCGTAGCGGAAGCGTGGCATGATCAACCAGTACCCCCTCTGGAAATATCTGCTGATCGTCCTGATCATCGCCGTCGGGGTGATTTACGCCCTGCCGAACCTGTACGGCGAGGATCCGGCCGTCCAGATCTCGCCGGCGCGCGGCGTGCAGCTGGACCAGAGCGTGCAGCGCAAGGTGCTGGAGGTGCTGGAGGGGAGCGGTATCACCCCGGAGCGTGTGGAGTACGGCGAACAGCGCATGTTGCTGCGCTTCGGCGATACCGAGGAGCAGCTCAAGGCCAACGATCTGGTGCGCGACGCCCTGGGTCCGGGATACACGGTGGCTCTCAATCTGGCGCCGGCGACGCCGGAGTGGCTGCATTCGCTCAATGCGCTGCCCATGTATCTCGGGCTGGATCTGCGCGGCGGGGTGCATTTCCTGATGGAGGTGGACATGGCTACCGCGCTCAGCCAGGCCCTGGAGCGCTACGTGGGTGATTTTCGCACCACCCTGCGCGAGGCCAGGCTGCGCTATCTGGCCATCGAGCGCGAGGGGGACCAGGTTGCGGTCAAGTTCCGCGACGCCCGGCAGCGCGATGCGGCGCTGAAACTGCTGGAGGGGAGCACCGACTACAGTGATCTCCAGTTCAGTACCCGGGAGCGGGACGGCGCCTTCTATCTCCAGGCGGTGTTGCGCGACACGGCGCAGCGCGAGATTCGCCGCTTTGCCCTGCAGCAGAACATCACCACCCTGCGCAACCGGGTGAACGAGCTTGGGGTGGCGGAGCCGATCATTCAGCAGCAGGGCCAGGAGCGGATTGTGGTCCAGCTTCCGGGTGTGCAGGACACGGCGCGCGCCAAGGAGATCCTGGGCGCTACCGCCACCCTGGAGTTTCGCATGGTGGATGAACGCGGAGACGTGCAGGCGGCGGTTGCGGGGAGGGTTCCCCCCGGCTCCCGGCTCTACCATGAGCGTGGCGGCCGGCCAATCCTGCTCAAGAAGCAGATCATAATTACCGGTGACTACATCACCGACGCCTCCTCCGGTATAGAGCAGCAGACCGGAACGCCGGCGGTGTTCATTACGCTGGATGGCAAGGGGGCGCGCATGATGAGCAACGCCACCCGGGACAACATCGGCAGATCCATGGCGGTGGTGTTCATAGAGATCAAGAGCGAGACCCGCATGGTGGACGGCAAACCGGTGAAAAGCAAGAGGAAGCTGGAGGAGGTGATTAACGTCGCCGTGATCCGCGATCAGCTGGGCAAGCGGTTCCAGATTTCGGGTCTGGACAGCACCCGGGAGGCGCGTGATCTGGCGCTGCTGCTGCGTGCCGGGGCGCTGGCGGCTCCCATCGAGATCGTGGAGGAGCGCACCATCGGTCCCAGCCTGGGCCAGGAGAATATCGACAAGGGGATGCGCTCGGTGGTGATCGGTTTCGTGCTGGTGCTGGCGTTCATGGCCTTCTGGTACCGGGGGTTCGGCCTGATGGCCAATCTGGCACTGACCCTCAACCTGGTATTGATCGTGGCGCTGCTCTCCATGCTGCAGGCCACCCTTACCATGCCCGGCATCGCCGGTATCGTGTTGACGGTGGGCATGGCGGTGGATGCCAATGTGCTGATCTTCGAGCGCATCCGGGAGGAGTTGCGCAGCGGCAACTCGCCCCAGTCCAGCATAGATTCCGGTTACGCCAAGGCGTTCTCCACCATAGCCGACGCCAACATCACCACCCTGATTGCGGCGCTGGTGCTGTTCGGTTTCGGTACCGGTCCCATCAAGGGGTTCGCTGTGACCCTGTCGCTCGGTATCGTTACATCCATGTTTACCGCCATCGTGGTTACCCGGGCGGTGGCCAACCTGGTCTATGGCCGGCAGCGGCGCCTGGCCAAGCTGTCGATTTGAGGGCGGGGGATGCAGCTGTTCGACAAACCGCTGGAGATCGATTTCCTAGGGGTGCGCAAGCCGGCGATGATACTGTCGCTGCTGCTGATAGTCATCTCCATCGGCTCCCTGGCGGTACGCGGACTGAACTTCGGCATAGATTTCACCGGCGGCACCATCGTGGAGCTGGGCTATCCGCAGGCGGCGGATCTGGCGGAGGTGCGCACCACGCTGGCTGACGCCGGTTTCGGGGACGCCATCGTGCAGCACTTTGGCACCTCCCGCGAGGTGCTGGTGCGGGTTCCGCCGCGTGAAGGTCTCAACAGCGCCGAGCTGAGCAGCAGGATCCTTGCCGCCCTGCAGGGGCGGGACGGTGGCGCCGAGGGGATCGAGATGCGCCGGGTGGAGTTTGTCGGTCCCCAGGTGGGGGAGGAGCTGACCAACGACGGCGGGCTGGCCATGCTGTACGCGTTGATCGGGATCCTGATTTACGTGGCGCTGCGTTTCGAGTACCGCTTTGCGGTGGGAGCGGTTACGGCACTGGTGCACGACGTGATCATTACCCTGGGGGTGTTCTCCCTGCTGCAGCTGGACTTTGATCTGACCGTTCTGGCCGCCATCCTGGCCATCATCGGCTACTCCCTCAACGATACCATAGTGGTGTTCGACAGAATCCGGGAGAATTTCATAAAGCTGCGTACCGGCACCCCCAGGGAGGTGATGAACATCTCCGTCAACCAGACCCTGGCACGTACCTTGATGACCTCGTTCACAACTCTCCTGGTGGTGGTTGCGCTGTTCCTGTTCGGCGGTGAGCTGATCCACGGATTCGCCACCGCGCTGCTGATCGGGGTTCTGGTGGGAACCTACTCCTCCATCTACGTGGCCAGCTCCGCCGCGCTTGCGCTCGGGGTGAGCAAGGCGGATCTGATGCCGGTGGAGAAGGAGGGGGCGGATCTGGAAGACGAACTGCCGTAACGTGTAAAAAAAGCGCCCCAAGGCGCCCTTTTCCAACGGTTCAAGTCTGGTCAGAATCCGTACACCAGGGATAGGCTGGTGATGCTGTCGGTATTCTCCCTGTCCTCTATCGGATCGCTGTTGTGCTTGATCTTGAGCGCCGCCTCCATGGCGGTGCTGGAGATCAGATTGGCGCGAATGGCGCTGACCGAGTCTACCGAAGTGTTGTTTTCTCCCGCCAGTACCAGAATTCCCTGCCGGAACTCCGCGTTGCCGCTGCTGAAACGGTGGATGTAGTCCAGCGCGGCGCGCCCCACGCTCTCCGATTCGGTGTCGCCATTGTTGAACTTGTTCTGCCGCACACCGGCGCCGATTTCCAGATCCAGCGTGTCCGATTTGCTGTCCAGTAGCCGGTAGCCATAACCGGCGGTGGCCGACAGCTGCTCATCGAAACCGCTGAATTTGTCGAACTCTGCGCGCAGGGCGGTGAACAGATAGGATCTGGCATCCAGCTTGTAATCCACCTTGTAGCCCGCCATATAGCGCTCTGCGGTCTTGGTGCCTTTGTCCTCGGCGAGCAGAGCCGCCGCTTCGAACTTGTGGCGCCAGTTCTCCTGATCCAGCTTTGCCACCGCGTCACCGCTCAGGTTGGTGGTCTCCGTGTTTCCGGAGGTAACCACCGCACCCAACCCAACCGATCCGGACCAGCCGCTGCTTTCGGCGGCGGCCATGGCGTCGGCGGATCGAGTATAGCGTTGCTCCACATCACTGGCGGCCATGGCGGCGGACATCGGAACCAGAAAAGCACCCAGTAACATAATTCCCTGTTTCATGAAAATTCTCCTGCCTTACATAAAGATGGTTAATGGTTGTAGTTGGAGGAAATATTGTGAACCGAAAAGTGGATTAACGCAACTCGTTGTTTTGTAAAGACGCCACTACCTCACGGATCAGTGCTGGACCGCGATAGACCAGGCCGGTATAGATCTGTACCAGCCGGGCGCCGGCGGCCATTTTCTCCCTGGCGTCAGCGCCGCTCATGATACCGCCCGTACCTATGATAGGGAGAGCTCCCTGCAACGCTTCGGCCAGCTGCCGGACGACCCGGGTGGATCGCTGACGCAAGGGGGCCCCGCTCAGCCCCCCAGCCTCCCCCCCATGGGGCAGATGCTTCACCTGACCATGATCCAGGGTGGTATTGGTGGCTATTACACCGTCAACCTCATGCTCTTTCAGTATTTCGGCCAGCGTGAAGAGATCCTCCCGCTCCAGATCGGGAGCGATCTTTACGGTAAACGGCACGTAGCGCCCATGCTCCGCCGCCAGCTTCTGCTGCTGCTCCTTCAGGGGCTCGATCAGGCTGACCAGCTGCACCCTGTGCTGCAGCTCTCTCAGGCCGGGAGTGTTGGGAGAGGAGATATTGATGGTGATATACCCGGCGCAGGGATAGACCTTGCGCATACACAGGCGGTAGTCGTCCAGCGCTTTTTCCATGGGGGTGTCGAAGTTCTTGCCGATGTTGATCCCGATGACGGCGCTGGTGCGGGCCTCCTTTACCCTGGATACCAGATAGTCCACCCCTTTGTTATTGAATCCCATGCGGTTGATCAACGCCTCTGCCTGAGGCAGGCGAAACAGCCTGGGAGGAGGATTGCCAGGCTGTGGACGGGGAGTGGTGGTCCCAATCTCGATGAATCCGAAACCGAGGGCTGCCAGCGCATCGATGTGATCACCGTTCTTGTCCAGCCCGGCTGCAAGTCCGACCCGATTGGAAAACCGGAGCCCCATTATCTCGCAAGGTGGAGCGGAAGGGGGCGCCAGCAGCCCGTTCAGCCTCAGCCGGTGGCCAATCTCCAGCGCCTTCAACGTGGCGCGGTGGGCCCTTTCCGGTTCGAGCCGGAACAGCAGGGGGCGTATCAAGGGGTAGATTTTCATGGGGAGCCGATGGAGTAGTCCTGCAGGAAGTAGCAGGATAATAAGAGCGGCGCGGTTATGGCGCAACCCGTGGCTGATTGATCGGTCAGACGCAACGAGCCAGGGGGGAGGATTCTGGAGACTCGGGATTATGGCGCGGCTGTTTCGTCAATTTGTCGACGATTCTTGGATTGCAGGATCCGGTTGGCGCATAGTCTGACCACCTGCGCCAGCGCGGAGTCGGATTTGATGCCGGTTCCCTCCAGCACTGCGCTGGTCAAAATGTCGGTCTGCCTGGTGAGGAGCGGTGCAGGTTCCTTCCTGCTGACTCCTTCATTGGTGGGTTCTGGTTGCCGGGGGTGATGGTTGTCACGCCGGGGAGCAGTATTCCCCTTCCGTTGTGGCGTGATGACGACGGGCTGTTGCGCATCTGGTGTGGAACGGGAACCGGGCGCACGCTGCAGCAGGGTCCTCGAATACACTTTTGCACAACTGCGGATCTCCAGTCCCGGGATCCCCAGGCTGCGCAAGGCGTGGATATGGGTTTCACTGAGCGCTACGCCAGCGCGCAGCAGGACTCGGTTGTTCCGGCCGGTCAATCTGCGCGCCACCACCATGCCAGGGCGCAGATTGTCTGTTAATACATAGGTCATGAGCAGCTCCCCATGGGTCGTTTTCCACTGACTAATTTCTGCAATTCGTATGCCAATGGTTTCGGGGCCACCGGCGGGCACAGTCCCGGACAGCGGCAGGGCTTGTTGTATTTTGGAAACAAACCGCTCGGTGCAAGGAGATTATCATCCCATTATGCTCCGATTTTGCGAGCTCCGTATTGGGTGGCGGCAGATCAGCATGTTAAGATTATGCAACAGATTGCCGATAACAATATTTCTGGAATTGAGCGGAAGCCGGCAGAATCGGCCCGACATCGATAAATGCGGTTACTACAGGGTCCCGCCAGATGATACGACAGCGTACATTGAAGAATGCCATCAAGGCCACCGGAATCGGCCTCCATACCGGTGAGAAGATCTTTCTCACCCTGCGCCCCGCCCCGGCGGATACCGGCATAGTGTTCCGGCGCGTGGATCTTGCCGATCCCGTGGAGATCGCGGCGCGGCCGGAGAATGTGGGGTGCACCACCCTCTCCACCACGCTGGTCAAAGATGGTATCCGCATATCGACCGTCGAGCATCTGCTGTCGGCGCTGGCGGGCCTCGGTATAGACAACGCCTATGTGGAGCTGAGTGCTCCCGAGGTGCCCATAATGGATGGCAGTGCCGGGCCGTTCGTGTTCCTTATCCAGTCTGCCGGGATAGCGGAGCAGAACGCGGCCAAGCGGTTCATCCGCATCAAGCGCAAGGTGCTGGTGGAGGATGGTGACAAATGGGTCTGCTTCGAGCCGTTCGACGGGTTCAAGGTGTCGTTTACCATCGATTTCGACCATCCCGCCATCAAGAGCCGCAACCAGCACGTCACCATGGACTTTTCCACCACTTCGTTCGTGAAGGAGGTCAGCAGGGCCAGGACATTTGGTTTCATGAGTGAACTGGAGCAGCTGCAGGAGAAGAGCCTGGCGCTGGGCGGCAGTCCGGACAATGCCATAGTGCTGGATGACTACCGTATCCTCAACGAGGATGGGCTGCGCTATGGGGATGAGTTCGTCAAACACAAGATCCTGGATGCCATCGGAGATCTCTATCTCATGGGGCACAGCCTGATTGGGGCCTACAGCGCATACAAGTCGGGTCATGCCCTCAACAACAGGCTGCTCCGTACCCTGATGGCCGACCAGGGGGCATGGGAGCTGGTAACCTACGACGAGCCCGAGCAGGCCCCCATCGTATTCACCAAGCCGGTGACGGTGGGTTAGCGCAACCACCGGCGGTCTGACCGAACTGCCCCGTTTCTCCCTGAAATTGGTTCTTCCCCGAATCGTGTGGGTGAAATGGTAAATCACCGCGTAGCGGCCCCGTCCTTGACAGGCGGAATGCACGCCGGAAGCTGGTCGGCAGAAGGGGATTGGGGAGAGTTTGGGATAGCCGGACCGGTTGCAATTGGCGCAGGTGGTGGGTATCCGCCACTCCCCAGCCTGCCCCAATCCCCTTCCGGCTACCGAGTATGCGGCGTGCATTCCGCCTGTCAAGGATTATTTACCATTTCACCCACACGATTCAGGTAAGACCCGGCAATATGGGTCGATGGTTTTCCGGATGAACATCCTGTCCGCTCCGGGGAAGCCGTGCCCGGACGAATCATCCATCCGCCAGGACACCACCGCGCCATCTACTCCTTGACAGGCGGGAAGCCCGTCACATACTGGAAGAGTGGGGATCTGCCTCCGGTGGTTGCTGCGTCACCGATCGCCGGGGCAGTACCATACGCTCTCGTACGTGGGGCGTTGGAGGCTGAACCGTCATCGCGGCAGACCCATGGACATGAATGAGTTGCTCTCCCTCGCCGTCGCGCTGGCGGTGGGGCTGTTGATCGGAACCGAGCGCGGCTGGCAGGAGCGCTCCGGGGAGGAGGGCAGCCGTATCGCCGGGATCCGCACCTTTGGCCTGATAGGTCTGCTGGGCGGCCTCTGGGCGCTGGTGGCGCAGCAGCTGGGGGAGCTGTTGCTGGGGGTGGCCTTTGCCGTCCTTGCGGTTCTGTTCATCGTTGCCTATCTCCGCTCGGTGGAGCTGCGTGGCGATGTTGGTTTGACCACCGTGATCGCGGCCCTGGTGACCTTTGCCCTGGGGGCTCTTGCGGTGCGTGGTCAGATGGCCGTTGCGGCGGCGGTGGCGGTGATTACCGCCACACTCCTGAGTCTCAAGCCCGTCCTGCATCGCTGGCTGCGCAGCCTGGAGCCGCCCGAGCTGTACGGTTCCCTCAAGCTGTTGCTGATCTCGGTGGTACTGCTGCCGGTACTGCCCAACCAGGGATACGGCCCCTGGCAGGCGCTCAATCCCTACGCTATCTGGTGGCTGGTGGTGCTGATTGCGGGTCTCTCCTTCGCCGCCTATTTCGCCATGAAGATCGGCGGGACCCGCAGGGGGGTGATGTTAACCTCGCTGCTCGGTGGCATGGTCTCCTCCACCGCCGTGACCCTGAGTTTCTCGCGCATGGGGCGCGGCGGCACCCTGTCCCGGCTGCTTGCGGCGGGAGTGGTGGCATCCTCTGCCACCATGTTTCCACGCATCCTCCTGGAGGTGGCGGTGGTCAACCCGGCCCTCTTTCCCCAGCTGCTGCTGCCCATGGGGAGCATGACAGTGGTAGCCTACGGGGGAGCCTGGTGGCTGTGGCGCAGCGAGCGCGGTGGTGGCGATATCGCGCAGCCCCCACTGCACAACCCTTTCGAGCTGTTGCCGGCGCTGCAGTTCGGTCTGCTGTTGGCGCTTATCATGCTGGCATCACGGGCGCTGTACGCCTGGTTTGGTGAGGGGGGGATCTATCTGCTGACGGTGCTCTCCAGCATGGGGGATGTGGACGCCATAGTGCTCTCCCTGGCGCGTCTGGCCCAGGACGATCTGGATGGCACGCTTGCTTCCCGCGCCATCGTCATCGCCGCCATGGTGAATACCCTGGTGAAGGGGGTGCTGGTGTTCGCCGTGGCGGGTGGCGCGATGGGTTGGCGGGTCGGAGCTGTGTTCTTGGGGGTCCTGCTGACGGGGGGCGGCTTCCTCTGGCCCTCCCTGTAGCCGGGAATCTATGGAGCGTGGTTGACACATGGAGCGGGCGACGGGCGGATCCCCTGTGACGCCCCCCAACCCCTCTGTGGCGGCCGGAAGTGTGACGGGTATCCAGCCTGTTGAGGGTAAGGAGAGACAACGCGCCCGCAATTTAGTTATAGTATGGAAAGATAATCGCTTGATAACCTTGCTTTTTGTGTGCCAATGGGGGTTGTTTGGCGGCTGTTAGTACTCTTTCAAGGTAACAAATTATGATTCAGTTTGGAGGGACGCTGAATCTTGATGAGGTCTTCCTCAAATCGTGTGGGTAAAACGGTAAATCAACGCGTAGCGGCTTCGTCCTTGACAGGCGGAATGCACGCCGGAAGCTGGTCGGCAGAAGGGGATTGGGGAGAGTTTGGGATATCCGGACCGGTTGCAATTGGCGCAGGTGGTGGGTATCCGCCACTCCCCATCCAGATGGCCCCAATCCCCTTCTGGTTACCGAGTATGTGGCGTGCATTCCGTCTGTCAAGGACGAAGCCGCTACGCGTTGATTTACCGTTTTACCCACACGATTTGAGGAAGATCTTCCTTATTTATTACCTTGTAAAGAGTACTAGGGGATATCGCTGTTCCATTCAAGGATTTGGACTGTTCAGCCGCTATAGTGGGGGAGAAAACTGTTTTTTATCCAGGGAGTGCGGATTCATGCCCTGCTCGCAGGGTGCCGGAGGGGTCGTCCACGGCTTGTCCGGATATGGGAACAAGAAATCGGGAGTTCGCGTTTTTCTTTTTTTTCAACGTGTTATTGCTGAATATTGGAGGGCTGCCCGTACCGGGTACAGGCTACCGAAAACCAGGCTTGTTAACTGCCATCGTAGCTGTTCAGATAGCCCCTGAGATTGGTTGGTTCAAGGCGGAAAATGTGAGTTTACGAGTGTAAATGACCGTTTTTCAAACGCAGAAACGGCGGATTCGGGGGTGAGCTGAATAGTTACCAGCCATCAAAAGAGTAACCGCAACAGGAAACAGGAGCGAGATGCCTAACAATAGCTGCCGAATAGTGATTGCTGCGCTGGTTGCCGTGTTTCTTCTGGTTGCAGGGGATGTGGTGGCGGTGACGGATGACCGTATAAAGGCGGAGCTGGAGGACCCGGCGCCAACGCTCAATCCGCTTCGCAAGGCCCTCGGGGAGAAGGGTTATCAGCGGGCCATGAAGAGCGGAAAGTACCATTATGTCGGAAATACCAAGTGCCGGTTGTGTCATCGGGAGTTTTTTGTCGGCCGCAAGAAGGATCCGCACGTCTACACGTTCGAGCGCCTCGTGGCTGTCAACCATAGCGGGAATCGCAGGTGTCTGGGATGCCATACCACCGGCTATGGGGTTGAAAGCGGATTTGTCAGCTTTGAACGGACACCCAAGCTGGTGGGTGTGCAGTGTGAGGGGTGCCATGGCCCGGGTAGCGAGCATGTCCGGCTGCACGGGGATGACAAGAACGGGTTCGGTGTTCCGAGGCTGGGTAACATGGGTTCCGCGAAGAAGGGCGGGAAGAGGGAGATCAAAGGGGGATTTCTGGCGGGGGCCGATCGCCCGAAAATGATAAAACGGATGTGTCTTTCCTGTCACACCAAGCGCTGGGGGCGCTCCTTCAAGCGTACCCCGCGCGATTTCCAGGTGGCGTATGATCACTACAAGACTCCGTTGCCGGGCGATGACGAGTAGCCGGTATGCCCCCTGACAAACGGTGGTTGGGCTGTTCCGGCGGTGACAGAGCGCAAAAGAGCTGAAGGTGCGAATTTTCAGTATATTGAGCAAGCGGGATGAGTCCAAGCCGATAGGTTTCCTGCGGCGTTACAATATCCTGCCGTTCACCGCCATGATCCTGATTCTCGCGGGTCTCTCCGCGCACAACTATTTCAGCCAGAAGAGGGTTCTGCTGGAGCAGCTGCAGACGGACAACACCAACCTGGTCCACTCGTTCAGTGCGGCGCTCAGCCGCTTCGAGGAGATCCGCAAGGCGGTCAATCTGCAGGTTCTGGTCAGGAATATCTCCTTGGGACTGGATATCTTCGAGTTCCGCTACCTGGATCGGGACGGGGTTATCGTCAACTCCATGTTCGAAGATGAGATCGGTCGCCGCTTCGATCGCCCCGGGTTCCGGGACATGCTGGAAAAGCCGGACGAACTGGGTGGATTCTACACCGACAACCGGGATATGACACCGGTGCTGGCAATAACCTATCCGGTCCATTCCGAAGAGGAGCTGGTGGGGATCATCGATCTGGCGGTTGACATCTCGGATCTCAACTATATGGAGGAGGAGCTGCGCAAAACGGCTTTACGCCACATGCAACGCGATGTGAGGAATCTGCTGAAGTCCATAGCCAGCTCGGTCACCACCAGCCTGGATGTATATGCCACGCTCGACTACCATCGATTTCTGCGCAGCTTTACCGACAGCAGCAGCAGTATCCAGCGTATTTCAATCGTCAATCAGGAGGGGATCGTGGAGCTGAGCAGCGATCCCCTGCGCGCGGGAAACAGGGTGCAGATGGGGGAGGCCCCCGCCGGTTTCAAGGGGGAGTTCGCCTATGAGAACGGCCAGCCTGTCTACCGCATCACCTTTCCCCTGCCGGATATGGAGCACGGCGGCCATCAGCATGTTCTCCTGATGCGGGTGGATGCGCGCGAATATGCGCAGAACAACTCGGCGCTGTTGATGACCGCCCTGGCCACCACCCTGGCCGGGATCCTGTTCGCGGTGCTGATCGCCTACTCCATCTACAGGGTGAATCTGGAGAGCATGACCCAGGAGCGGGACCGCCTGGAGCGCGAGGTGGAGGCGCGCACCGAGGAGATCAAGCGGCTCAGCAATACCGATCCCCTCACCGGCCTCTCCAGCCGGCGCTATCTGGAGGAGCAGATGGCGGTGGAGTTCAAGCGCGCGGTGCGCTACAACCACAGCCTCTCCCTGCTGATGGTCGATCTGGACCATTTCAAGAGGATCAACGATACCCTGGGACACCTGGCGGGGGACCGGGTGCTGTCCGAGGTGGGACGGCGTCTGGCCAAGGCGGTGCGCGAGACCGATTTCATCGGCCGCTACGGGGGGGAGGAGTTCGTGGTGATTCTGCCCGAGACCACCGCCGCCGATGCCACCCAGCTGGCCGAGAAGATGCGCGAATTGATTGCGGAGCGGCCGGTGTTTTTTGAAGGAAGGCCCATCGATGTGACTGCCAGCATCGGGGTGGCCGAGCTGACCAGCAGCATGACCAACTACGAGGAGGTGTTCAAGGGGGCGGACCGGGCCCTGTACATCTCCAAGGAGGGGGGGCGCAACAGGATCACCTGCTTCAATCCAGCCCGGGCCAGGCGCCCTGCCTGACCATGACATGGACGACAGGTTATCGCAGTTTTATGGTGCCGTACTCAAGCAGACGATGTTAACCATTTGTTATCTCTGCCGTTGCCAGGTTATCCACAAAATCTGTGGATAACTTTGTGCATGAAATGGTGGCAATTCTCCGAAGTGTAGGTGGCACGGGAGCATCCGTTAAACTGGTCAAAAAATATCCACCAGATATTGTTTTCGTATAATCAATGTGTTAGATGAGTTTTTGGAAACCGGGCAATCCATCCAGGTATTCAGTCAGCCGCTCTATAGTCATATTCTTTTACATTGTGCAAAATCCCGCTATCCTCCGCGCCGGGGAACCCTGTTGGCGAGGGTTCTGAACTGCAGATTGTAGAACATCTCCAGGTAGCGCCGCGTCTCCTTGCGCTCCAGATCGGTGACATATTTCCAGAAGCCGTAGATGCGTGACAGGGTCATGAGACGCCGCGCGTAGTGCTGCCAGGTGTAGCACTGCTCCACGCGGGCGATGGCGTTACGCGAGATCTCCTCCCAGTAGCCGGGCTCCCTCTGGCAGCGATGCAGAAATTCGGTGATGCGCTGCGCCACCTGTGCGCCGTGGTTGGGGTCGATGTGAAACCCGGAGCGGCCATCCTCGATGATCTCCAGGGGGCCGCCGTACTGGGTGGCGAATACCGGCAGCCCGCAGCTCATGGCCTCGATCACCGTCAGGCCGAACGCCTCGAACAGGGCGGGCTGGATGAAGGCGCCGCGCCGGTCGGCGATGCAGCGGTACAGCTCGCCGCTGAGCTCCTTCTCCAGATGCAGGCCCAGCCAGCGCAGCTGACCGTCGAGCTGGTACTGATCCATGAGCTGGTGCATGCGGGCGATCTGCTCCTGCTCCTCCCGATCGGTGGAGCGCGCCCCGTCCACATGGCCGGCGATCACCACCAGGTTGGCGGCGTCGCGCAGCTCCCGGTGCTGGCCGAACCACTCCACCAGGCCGGTGATGTTCTTGATGCGATCCAGGCGCGCCATGGTGAACAGCAGGGGCTTCTCCCTCTCCCGCAGCTCACCGCGCGACTCCCCGTCCGGCGCGCCGAACAGCAGCCGCTCCAGCTCGCCGTGCAGATCGGTGCGGCGCCGGGCGGTTTCGCTGGCGGGGAAGTAGACCCGGCTGTCGGCGCCGGGGGAGATGATGTTGAACTTGGGATCGTAGATGTCGATACCGTTCACCACCCGGTAGAGGCCGGGCATGGTGAACGCCTGATAGCTCTCGTACTGCCCCACGCTGTCGGAGCGTCCCGCAATCTCCTGGTAGGTGCTGGTGATGATGAAGTCGGCGCTGTTCATGGCGATCAGATCGGCGGTGAACTGGGCCGAGAAGTGGTACTGCTCCTCGTTGTCCTGCCAGTAGAGATCGGAGTAGAGATACTTGGTTTTCTCCAGGGCGTGGGCGATGTTGCACTGGGTGACCTTGAGATCCTGGGCCAGCAGGCTGGCCACCAGGTTGCCATCGGAGTAGTTGCCTATAATCAGATCGGGACGTCCCCCCAGCTGTTCAGTCAGCTCCTGCCGCGCCTCCGCGGCGAAGCGCTCCAGGTAGGGCCACACCTCGAAGCGGGAGATCCAGTGGGGGACCACCTCCCCCTCGAGGGTGCGGAACGGCACCCGCAGGATAAAGGTCCCGCTGGTGCCCTCTATGGGCTCCAGGGGCCGGTCGCAACTGGTGCCGCGTGCCTCCGGGAGCAGCCGCGTGAGCACCATGATGCGCGGCTCGATATCCAGCCCCTGTTCGGAGATGCGGCGGCGCATCTCTCGCTCCAGGGCGCGCACCTGGTCGAGGATATAGACCACCTGGCCGCCGGTGTCGGGCAGGCCCAGTACCCTGTCCTGCCCGAAGAAGCCGTGCGGCGAGATGATGGCCAGCCGGAAGATCATCGGAATGCGCCCCAGGAAGCGCTCCAGAGATGTCGGGTCGGGGGCCTCCAGGATGTCCGCCAGCAGCTGCATGGTGTCGCGCATGCGCGCCGCGTCGCGTCCCCAGCCGGGCTCGAAACCCAGCTCGCGCAGCCGCTCTCCCACCTGCGGCCACTCCTCGTCGGCGCCGCGGCCGGCGAGAAACTCCTGCGCCAGCTGCAGGTTGTGGCGCAGTACCTTGACCGAGGTGATGCCCTGGTTCAGCATCAGCTGGGTCCCCTGGTGCTGGTGGACGCGCAGAAACCCCAGCAGCCGCCAGCTGCCGCTGCCGGAGCTCTGGAACAGGTCGCTGGAGAGGCGCCGGTTCAGGAACTCCACGCCGCGACCGATGGAGCGCGCCTGCTGCAGGCGCGGGAAGTCGCGGTTGAACGGATCCAGATCGATCTCCAGGATCCTGTCATCACCGCTAGCCGGCAACACCAGACGCTCCTTGAAGGCGAGGAACTCCTCCACCGGGATCCGCTCCATGTGCCGCTGCTCCACCTGGAAGCGCAGGTAGTGCCAGCGCGCCACCGCGGGGCGCACCGCCAGGTAGATCCAGGGGGCGCTCAATGCCGCCTCCTGGGTGGCCAGGATCAGCTCCTCCAGCGCGCTGCCGGGCAGGGGGCTCTCCTCCCGCTCGGCGCAGAAGCGGCGCAGCTCGTCCTGCAGGTCGGAGTGCAGCAGAAACGGGCGCTGCAGATCCTGGTAGTGCTGCAGCAGCAGGTAGGCCTCGTCCCGGTGGTTGGCCAGGAAGGCCATCAGATTGGCGTCGTTCATCATGGTTATATCGGCAACTCTATCCGGATCTTGTATGGGGTCGGGAGATTCCGGTTTGCGGTTCAATCACCTTGATCGGGGGCGGTTCCGCTGCCCAGAAAGTCATAGTGCTGTATCCCCTCCAGGATGCCGTGGGCGTAGCTGGCGCTGGCGAAATAGATGCGCGGCCGGTTGCGCAGGTGCTCCAGTTCCGGGCTGTAGTTGCCCACCACCACCCCGAGAGTGTTGCCGCTCAGCATCTCCTCGTCGTTGCCGGAGTCACCCGCCACCAGCAGGCACTCCGGCGGCACCCCCCAGCGCATCGCCAGGTAGCGCACCGCCATCCCCTTCGAGGCGCGTACCGGCAGTATGTCCAGGTAGGCCTGGTGGGAGTAGATGACCCGCGCATGCAGATCCAGCCTGCGCAGGTGGCGGCGGATCTCCTGGATGTCCGGCGCCTTGTCGGGATCCACGTTGTAGCTGATCTTGAAGCGGCGCTGGTTGATCTTCGCCTGCAGCTTGAGTCCGGGGATGGGATCCAGGGCGGCGCGCAGCTCCTCCGGCTTCCACAGGTAGTCGATATGGCGCTGCCAGCCGCCATCCTCCACCAGCCCGGTGCCGTAGTGCAGCTCGCTGCCCACCGAGGTGATGAGCAGATCGGGGCGCGGGATCCCCCACTCCCTGATCACCTTCAGGGCGCTGTTGAGGTGGCGCCCGGTGGCGATGCCGAAGCCGATCCGCTCTTCCGCTCCGGCCAGCTCCCGGAGCAGCAGATCCAGTCCGGCGCGGTCCCCGATCAGGGTGTTGTCGATGTCGCTGATCAGGATGCGGTCCACCGCCGGCAGACGGCTCTTGTGGGCGCGGATGAAGGGCTTGTGGTAGCGCCGCTTGACCCGCTGCAGCTCGCGCAGGTATCTCTTCACGTGGGCGCTCCAGGAGTAGTGGCGCCGCACCCCGCGCAGTCCGTTGCGCGACCACTGCAGCCAGCGCTGCCGGTCGCTCACCGCATCCAGCAGGGCGGCTCCCAGGGCGTCGGCGTCCAGCGGGTCGATCAGCAGCCCGTTGCGGCAGTGCTGGATGATGTCGATGGGGCCGCCATCCTCGGTGGCCACCAGCGGCACCCCGCTGGCGGCCGCCTCGATCAGGGTGAGCCCGAACGGTTCGGTGAGCGCCGGATTCACGAACAGGCCACGGGTGCGGGCGGCCAGCCGGTAGAGATCGGGCACGTCGCTGGAGCTGTGCCGTTTCGGATAGGCGATACGGCCATGCAGATCGTAGCGGTCGATGGCCAGCAGCAGCTCCGTCAGCACCTCGCGCGCGCCGCTCTCCAGGGTGGTTATATCCTCCCGGTTGCCGGCCACCACCACCAGGTTGGCGTGCTCCTGCAGCTCCCTGTTCTCTCCGTAGGCCCGCACCAGGGAGGCGATGTTCTTGCGCCGGTCGGCGCGCGACAGGGCCAGGATCATCGGCCTGCGCGGCTGGCGCAGGAAGCGCTCCAGCTCCGCCGCATAGGCGGGGAGCGGTTCCCCGCGCCGCGGGGGATGGAAGCGGGACAGATCCACTCCCGGCGGGATCACCACCATCCGCTTCGGGTGGTAGTTTTCGTACTGGCTGTACTGCTCCTCCACCTCCTGGTTGGTGCTGGCCACCACCAGGGAGGCGTTGCCCAGGGTGATCTCCTCCGCCTCGATGCGCTGACTGATGTTGTAGCGGCTCTCGATGATGTTCTCCGCCATGCCGCTCTCCAGCAGGCGCTGCAGCTTTACCCGCCCCAGGGAGTGGCCGGTGTGGATCAGGGGAATCCCGAGCAGCTGCGAGAGGCGCGTCCCCACGTAGCCGGAGTCGGCGTAGTGGCTGTGGATCACATCCGGAGTGCGCCCTATGCGGCGCATCTGCTGCAGGGCGTTGTCTATGAAGGCGTCCAGGTGGGGCCAGAGCAGCTCCTTGCGCAGGTAGCGGCGCGGGCCGCACGGGAGGCGGATGATGTGGGCCCCCGGCGCGAGCTGCTCCTGCGGTTCGGCGTAGTCCGGGGAGAGATTGGGATCCTCGATGCGGCGCGTGAGCAGATCCACCCGGTCCACGTCGGGATGGGCGGCCAGGGCCCGGGTCAGCTCCACGGCGTACTGGATCTGGCCGCCGGTGTCCGCGTCGCGTCCCAGCTCCAGCTGGTGGCCGCGGATCAGGCCGTGCACGCTGATCAGCAGCAGGTAGAGTCCCTCGCCCCTGCCGTCAGCCATTCCGCCACCGCTCCAGGAAGCCGTCGTAGAGCGCTCGATCCATAGCGGTGGCGCCGCGCTGCCGGCAGATGCGCGCGGCGAACTCCAGGGCGCGCTGCAGGGTCTCCGGCGTCTCCCAGCCGCGCAGCAGGCCGAGCAGGGTCACGGCGGCGAATGCGTCTCCCGCCCCGACCGTGTCGGCGATCTCCGCCACCTCCACCGGAGAGCCGAACCGGGCGTCCCCGGCGGTGATCACCCAGGCGCCGTTCGCGCCCATGGTGATTACCAGCTGCTCCAGCCCGCTCTGTGCCCGCAACCGTTCGCCGGCGGTGGCGATCTCTCCGGGTGGAATCTCCTGCTCCAGAAGCGTCGCCAGCTCTATCTCGTTGAGCTTCACCCAGCGCGCCTGGCGCATGCGCTCCATCACCTCCTCCCGCTCCCACCACGGGGCGCGCAGGTTGACATCCATGAACAGCGGCAGCGGCCGCCGTTCGCAGAGGGTGTCCAGGGCCGCCCTGGATCCGGGGGCGCGGATCGCCAGCGAGCCGCAGTAGAGCAGCGGTTGGTCGTTACCCTCCAGCGCGGGGGGAGTGATGAAGTCGTAGGCCTGCCGGGGCAGGATGGAGTAGTGCGGTTCTCCGTGGTGGATCTCCACCTGGACCTGGCCGGTGGGATGCTGCGGATCCAGCTGCACGCCGCCGGTCTCCATTCCCCAGGCCTGCATGGTTTCCAGCACCCGCTGTCCCGGCGCGTCGTCGCCGACGCGGCTCACCAGCAGGGGCTGCACGCCAAACCCCTGCAGATGCCAGGCGACGTTGAA
>WFXP01000058.1 GCA_015490535.1 Gammaproteobacteria bacterium | reverse complement strand
GCGGATCTCGTCGGCCCGCTTGCCCACTCCGGAGAACACCACCCTGGCCGGCTCCCCTCCCGCCCGCAGCACCCGTTCCAGCTCCCCCACCGAGACCACGTCGAAACCGGAGCCCAGGCGCGCCAGCAGGTTCAGGATGGCCAGGTTGGAGTTGGCCTTTACCGCGTAGCAGATCAGGTGATCATGCCCCTCCAGCGCCCGGTCGAAGGCGTGCCAGTGGCGCTCCAGGGTGGCGCGCGAGTAGATATAGGTCGGAGTACCCCATCGGGCCGCAATCTGCGCCAGGTCTACTTGCTCGGCGAACAGGCGGCCGTCCCGGTACTGGAAATGATCCATGGTGAGAATTCACCTCTGTTGCTGGTGCTGCCCGGGCATGTCCGGCAGATAGAGTGGGCCCTTCTGGCCGCAGCCGTGCAGCATGCCTGTAGCCAGCAGGAGCAGCACCACTGCCACTGCCGACCGGGTATATCCGTTATTCGCGCTCATCCTGCTAGTACTCATTCAAGGTAATAAATCAGGATTCAGTTGGAGGGACGCTGAATCCTGATTGGTTTTTCCTCAAATCGTGTGGGCGAAATGGTAAATCATCCTTGACAGGCAGAATGCACGCCACATACTCGGTAACCAGAAGGGGATTGGGGCCGTCTGGCCGGGGAGTGGCGGATATCCGCCACCTGCGCCAATTGCAACTGGTCCGGCTATCCCAAACTCTCCCCAATCCCCTTCTACCGACCATCTTCCGGCGTGCATTCTGCCTGTCAAGGACGGAGCCGCTACGCGGTGATTTACCATTTCGCCCACACGATTTGAGGAAGACTCTCCTTACCTTGAAAGAGTACTAGTATACCCGCAAAGCAGGTCTCAGAGCAGCCCCGCCCTGGCCTTGGCCGCCAGGATGCGGCGCACCGAGCGGTCCACCCGGACGCGCAGCCGGGGGTCGGTCCGCATCCATCCGGCGATGGCGCGTTTCATCAGCAGTGCCTTCTCGGGATAGGTGATCATGAGCAGGTCGTTGCCCGCATCCAGCGTCATGCGTACCAGCTTCAGCAGATCTGCGTCAGGATACTCCTTTCCGTCCGCGGCGGGGTTTATCCAGCGGCGCAGCGCCACACCCCACAGGTCGTCGGTAACGATCAGCCTGTCCGGGTAGATCTTCCGTGCCCAGGCCACCATGCGGGGGGAGAGCACCGCGGGATCGGCGGCCAGCCTCGCGTAGCGGATGCTGGAGATCATCACCCCGTCCACCAGCGGCGCCACCGTGCGGAACGGCTCCGCGTTGGCGGCGATCTGCTGCCGGGTGGCGTGGCTGACGGCGATCTCGTGGTCCGAGTGCTGGGCAACGTCGTAGCCGGGAAAGTGCTTGACGATGGTGAGCACCCCCTGAGAGCGGAATCCCTCGATGAAGGCGCGGGAACGTGCGGCAATGGCGGCGCTCTCCCTGCCGAAGGCGCGCTGCTCGTTGCCGATCAGCGTCGGGTTGCCCTGGTGGTCATGGCTGGGATCCAGGACCGGGGCAAGGTTCATGTGGATCCCGATCCGTTTCAGGAGCCGGGCGATGCGCCGCCCCTCGGACTCGATCCTCTCCAGAGGCCAGCTGCCCATGGTGGCGGCCGAGGGGAGATCTCCCCACTGCGGTAGATGTTTCAGGCGGTTGACCCTGCCCCCCTCCTGGTCCACGGCCACCAGCACCCCGATCCTGGAGCGTTGCTGGAGGGTGCGCAGCCGTGCCGACAGGCTATCCAGATCCTTGATCATGTTCTGCATCAGCAGCACCGCACCGAAACCCTGTTCGGCGACGAACCCGGGGCTGGAGAAATAGACCATGATCAACTGCGCGGCGCGCTCCTCCTCGTCCATGGTGGAGATCACGGTGTCCAGCCGGGAGGGTTGGTCGGCCATTGCCTGAAGGACGGCGAACAGCGGTATGAGCAACAGCAGCTTGCGGAGCATTTTGGAGAAGGGTGGTGGTTCGGGCTATCGGTTGGCGCAGGAACTGGGATAATATTGGTAGGACATCACATTTACGGCTGCCATGGTATAACAACCATCGGCATGTTTCCATGCGGGCGGTTGGATGGAGTTTCCTGACCGGCCACAGAGAGCGGGAGGTGCTAGTTGTGGTAACAGAGACGACGGAACACGATACCCTGACCCCGAAATGGGATGTGGCACTGGAGGCCCTGTTGACGGAGGAGTACGACGAGCGCGGCATGGAGATGCGCGTCGCCGATTTTCAGCGTCTGGCGCGCGAGTACGGCATCCGCTTCGATGACATAGTGAACACCCTGTTCCGGATGTGTATCGAGGGGGTGTGGTGCTACCGGGATGGCGCGGGGCGGGAACGCCCCATCACCCAGGAGGATTATGACCGCCTGTTCCTGAAGGGGCGCACCGGGGAGGAGGACATGGTGGAGTATGATGGGGGCTGGTATCCCGTCAGGAGGGAAGCCCCGGATCCCTGAGGCCGCTGGTATTGTCCCCGGGTCGTGTGGGTAAAATAGTAAATCATCCTTGACAGGCAGAATGCACGCCGGAAGATGGTCGGCAGAAGGGGATTGGGGAGACTTTGGATTAGCCGGACCAATCGCGATTTGCGCAGGTAGTGGATACCCGCCAGTCTCCAGCCAGCCGGCCCCAATCCCCTTCTGGCTACCGAGTATGTGGCGTGCATTCTGCCTGTCAAGGACGGAGCCGCTACGCGGTGATTTACTATTTTACCCACACGATTTGGTGAATACCCGGCTTGGTAGCACCTTGAAAGAGTACTAGTACTCTTTCAAGGTAATAAATTAGGATTCAGCGTCCCTGTGGTGTTTCGCGGCAAGGCGCAGTGCGCAGGCAAGGGTTGTTCCCTTGTC
>WFXP01000057.1 GCA_015490535.1 Gammaproteobacteria bacterium | reverse complement strand
GGGAAAAATGCCCGATACGCCGCCTGGGTGCTGGGGGCTGGTACTCTATTCAAGGCAATAAATCGGGAGGCTCCTCCTCAAATCATGTGGGCGAAATGGTAAATCATCCTTGACAGGCAGAATGCACGCCGGAAACTGGTCGGCAGAAGGGGATTGGGGAGACTTTGGGATTGCCGGACCGCTTGCAATTGGCGCAGGTGGTGGATATCCGCCACTCCCCGGCCAGACGGCCCCAATCCCCTTCTGGTTCCCGATTATGTGGCGTGCATTCTGCCTGTCAAGGACGGAGCCGCTACGCGGTGATTTACCATTTCACCCACACGATTTGAGGAGGAGCCTCCCGATTTATTGCCTTGAATAGAGTACCAGCCCCCAGCACCCAGGCGGCGTATCGGGCATTTTTCCCCTGTTACCGGATTGTCGCGATAATTTCTTGAGTCTGCGACCTGGATGTCCCACTTCAGGGGCCGGCTGAGCGTATTCCCCTTACTGTTGCGCCTTGAAGGATCTGCCGGTCTCGCCCCTGCTGTCGGGGCCCATCAGATAGAGGTAGATCCCCATGATCTCCTCGGGGGCGGGGTGGATATTGGGATCCTCGCCAGGATAGGCCTTGGCCCGCATCCGGGTGCGCACCGCCCCGGGGTCGATGCTGTTGACGCGGACGGAGGTGTTCTCCTCCAGCTCATCGGCCAGGATCTGCATCATGTTCTCGGCGGCCGCCTTGGAGATCCCGTAGGCGCCCCAGTAGGCCCGGCCCCGGTGTCCCACGGAGGAGGAGGTGAACAGCACCGAGGCATCCTCCGAACCCTTCAGCAGCGGCAGGCAGGCGCGGGTCAGCAGATAGGGGGCGTTCAGGTTTACCTGCATCACCCTGGCCCACAGCTCCAGATCATACATCTCCAGGGGCGTCAGGACTCCCAGGATGGCCGCGTTGTGCAGTAGTCCGTCCAGGCGGCCGAACTCCCGCTCCAGGGTTGCGGCCAGGTCCTGGTAATCCTTGGGGCTAGCCCCCTCCAGGTTCATCGGGTAGATGGCGGGCTGCGGCCCCCCGGACTGTTCGATGGCGTCATAGACCGCCTCCAGCTTGCGTATGGTGCGCCCCAGCAGTATTACGGTCGCCCCGTGGCGCGCGAAGCTCCTTGCCGCCGCCGCGCCGATGCCATCACCGGCCCCGGTGACCAGGATGGCACGCCCTTGGAGGAGATCGTCTGGTGGTGAGTAGTCCTGCATGGTGCGGCTCCGTCGAACAGGGCGGGATATTGTAACCGGTGGAGATCCGCTCCGCTACCGCCTGGCCCCGGCCTCTCCCGGGTCGATCTCTATGCAGCATCCGCCACGACAGGCGGCGCCGCCGGCACCGCCGCCACACCGCAGCCGGAAGCGGAGCTCCCCATCCCGGTCCGTGCGCACCAGGCGGGTTCCGGGACGCTGCAGCCTCTCTACCACCCTCCGGTCCGGGTAACCCCGGATGTTTTCCCGGTTCACCGAGATCACCGCAATCGCCGGCTCGATGGCCGCTATGAAAGGCTCGCTGCTGGCATCTGCAGCCCCGTGGTGACCAGCCACCAGCAGATCCACCCTGTCAGGAAGCGCTCCCCGGGCCATCAGCTCTCTCTCGACCACACTGTCGGCATCACCCATGAACAGCAGCCTCAAGTCGCCGTAGCGGAGCAGCAGCACCAGGGAGTGACGGTTGAGATTGGCGCCGCTGAAAGAGGTCGGCCACAACGCCTCCAGACTCCCCCCCTGCCACCGGATGCTGTCTCCGGCGACGAAGCGCCGCCAGTGGCCATCCTCCGCGATCGACCGGTCCAGCCAGCGCACCAGATCCGGTTGGACATCCGGTGGCAGCGGATGCCCGCTGTAGAGCAGCGGGGTGTCGGGGAAGCTCTCCCGGATGCGAAAGTAGCCTCCCGCATGGTCCGGATGCAGATGGGTGAGAACCAGATAGTCCAGCTGCTCCACTCCCACGGAGGAGAGGCGGCGCACCACCTGGGCGGCCTTGCCGGGGTGCCCGGTGTCTATGAGGATCCCGCGGCGCCCCTCATGCAGCAGCAGCGCCTGTCCCTCTCCCACATCCAGTACCGTGAGGGAAAGGGCGCCGGCGGCCGTACTGGCCAGCAACAGCAGCGTGAAGAGCGCGGCTCTCATCTGCCGCCTCCAAGGCGGGCCGCCACCGCTCCCCCCACGGCGGCTATCGCGTTGATACCCACATCACGCCAGTCTCCCACCCGATCCGGCAGCACCCATTGCCACAGTTCGTCCAGGCCCGCCCCGAGCAGCGCCACCGCCAGAGCCACCAGCAGGGGAAACAGCAGTACCGAGAAGAAACCGAAGCCGCCAAACAGCAGAAAGTGGATGCGCTCCTCCACCACCGGAAGGGTAAGGGGGAGCAGCAGAAACAGCACGATCAACCAGCCCGAGAGCAGTACCGCCCGCCGTGTCCCCTGTCTCCGGTATGCCCAGACGGTACAGGCGGCGAGAGCCAGCAGCGAGCAGAGGATCATCAGCAGCGCCAGCCAGGTGGGTGACATGAGTCCCAGCAGCGCCTCCAGCAAGGGCCGCCCCCATGCGGATATGGAGGGGATGGCTATCAGCAGCAGCAGCCAGGCACCCCATGCCGCCCTGCCGCCCGAAATCCAGGGTGTCATCATACTTTTCCGGTCTCCAGTGGCCAAAAGTACCCGGTTGCCGGGTCAGAAACAGAAGATTCATAGTAGAATAGCCGGCTGGAGCCGATCAGGGCAACGCGGCAGAGCTGCGATGCCGGACCCACCCTGTTCCTGGAGCCCCTGAACACGACATGCCAAGACACTCGATGGCAAAAGAGAGGCCTCGTTCAGCGGATATCATCCAGACGCCCGGCCCGTCCGTGCGGTGCGGCCCTTGGCGAGGGTAGGCCGCTTCCTGCGCGCCGCGCCTTGGTCCGGAACCCGCGGGGCTCTCTGAAAGAGGCTTTGCCATCAAATGGCTTGGTGATAATGTTTAAGGTTTGCATATCATAAACGTTAATATTGTGAGACCATGCCGGGAGGCCGGAGCGCGTGCAGTCCGCCCGCTTCCCGCTCCGCTTTGACCGGTTTGCAACCATGACCAATAGTTACCTGGACAAGAGAGTGGTTCCGTTCCTGCAGCAGCTCCCGCGCCTCGCCCCTTGGGTTACCGGCGCCCTGGTGGTGGCTCTGGCCTACCAGATGGCAACCCTGGTCTGGGTGCTGTTCCCTCCGCCCGCCTGGGAGCGCGACGACCCGGGGGATACGGAGATGCGCCGCGCCACGCCGACCGCGGGAAGCGCCCCTCTCAATCTGGGCGGCCTGCACCTGTTTGGGAAGGTGCAGGCCAGAGGGGAGAGTCCCGTTCCCGCCACCAGGGAGGCGCCGGAGACCAAACTGCGGCTTACCCTGCGCGGGGTGGTTGCGACCGGAGATCCGGCGCTTGCCCGGGCCATAATCTCGGGACCGGCCGGGGAGGAGAAATACTACGCCCTGGATGATAAACTGCCGGGTGGAGCGGTGCTGAAGGAGATCGGAGCCGATCGCGTCATATTGCAGACCCGTGCGGGACGTATGGAGACCCTGCGCCTGCCCAAGAAATTCGGGGGCAGCGGCCGCGGCAGCAGCTCGCCGGTGAAGGTGGTCACCAGGGAGGGACGAGCATCTGACAGGAACCGGATCGTGCCACGTATCTCGGCGGCGGAGCTGCGCGACTACCGGGACAAGATGCTCACCAACCCCCAGGAGCTGGTGGGGCTGATCCGTACCCGCCCGGTGAAGGAAGGGGGGCAGATCAAGGGGTTCAAGCTGTTTCCCGGCAGGGATCGGGCGCTTTTCCGGCGGTTGGGGCTGCGCTCCGGAGATGTCATAGTGAGTGTAAACGGAATGGAGCTGAACGATCCGGCCAGTGGTCTGGCCCTGCTGAGTCAGCTCTCCAGTGCCACCGAGGTGAGTGTGGTGCTGGAGCGGCGTGGGCGGCAACAGACCGTTACCCTGTCGCTCGAGGAGTGAACTTTCGTGCTGCTGAACCGAACAACAACCACCACAGGGTGCCACCACATGCCTTCGTCACCTTATGCGTTCGATAATCTGTCCGGAACCGGCGACGGTGGGCCGGGGGGCGCCAGGTGCGCCCTGCCGGCGGCTTGCCGCCTGGTTCTGCTGGTTCTGGCGCTCGTCCTGGCCACCGCTCCGGTTCGGGCGGAGGAGGAGGTGACACTCAACTTCAAGGATGCGGATCTCAATGTGGTGATCCAGACCGTGGCGGACATAACCGGGCGCAACTTCGTCATCGACCCCCGGGTAAAGGGCAAGGTGACGGTGGTCTCTTCCCGCCCCATGGGCGCGGACGAGATCTACCAGGTGTTCCTGTCGGTTCTCGAGGTGCATGGTTTTGCCGCCATTCCGGACGGCAGCACCATCCGCATCGTTCCGGCCGCCAATGCCAAGCAGGGCGGCCTGCCGGTAGTGACCGGAGCGCGTCAGGGTGCTCCGAGCAACGACATGATCACCCATGTGGTGCAGGTGGAGCATGTCTCTGCCGCCCAGCTGGTGCCGGTGCTGCGCCCGCTGGTGCCCCCCCAGGGTCACATGGCCGCCTATCAGGCCACCAACACCCTGATCATCTCGGATCGGGCGGCCAACATCGCCCGCCTGCGCAAGATCATCAAGAGCATCGATCGCCCGGGCAGCAGCGAGGTGGAGGTGATTCGGTTGCAGCACGCCTCCGCGGCCGAGGTGGTGCGAATCCTCTCAAGCCTGCAGCAGAAGGGGGGCAAGGGTAAGGCCCAGGGGATGGAGGGTCCGCTGTTCGTGGCGGATGAGCGCACCAACAGCATCCTGCTGGGGGGGGATCCGGCCGAGCGGCTGCGCATGCGGCGCATCATCACCGAACTGGATACCCCCATCGAGATGGGTGGGGGCAATACCCAGGTTGTCTATCTGCGTTATGCCAAGGCCTCCGATCTGGTCAAGGTGCTCACGGGGATCAGTGAGGCGGAGAAAAAGGCGGCCCAGCAGCAGGCTGCGGGTGTTCGCAGGGGCGGGCAGGCCAAGGGGGGCAAGTCCCCGCCCGCGGCCGGTCCGGCGGGGCGCGCGATGCTGGCCAATGTCAGCATCCAGGCGGACGAGGGGACCAACGCCCTGATAATCACCGCTCCTCCCGACCAGTTCCGCTCCCTGCAGGCGGTGATCGCCAAGCTGGACATACCGCGGGCGCAGGTGCTGGTGGAGACCATCATCGCCGAGGTTTCCCTGGACCGCAAGCGGGAGCTGGGGGTGGAGTGGATCGTGGATGGAACCGCCGGCGGCTCCGGCGTGGCGCCCATCGGCACCATAGATTTCGGGGGAATCAGTGGCCTGGCCGCCAATGTGGCCAGCGCCCAGGCCGGAAAGGGGCTTAACCTGAGCAGCGGGCTGGCGATGGTGGTGGGCAGCATCGGTGGCGGCGGCACCGATTTCGGGGCGCTGTTGCGGGCGCTCACCTCGGACGGCAGCACCAACGTGCTCTCCACCCCCAACATCGTCACCATGGATAACGAGGAGGCCGAGATCGTGGTGGGTGAGAACCGCCCCTTCATCACCGGCTCCTACACCACTCCCGGCGGCACCTCCACCCCCACCAACCCGTTCCAGACCATCAAGCGGGAGGATGTGGGGCTGAAACTCAAGGTGCGCCCCCAGATCAACGAGGGCAGCGCCATCAAGCTGGAGATCGAGCAGGAGATCTCCAGCGTGAGCCAGGACTCGGAGCTGGGGCCATACACCAACAAGCGCTCCATCAAGACCAGCGTAATGGTGGACAACGGCAAGATCCTGGTGCTGGGAGGGCTGATCGACGACAAGATGGTGGTGCGCGAACAGCGCGTGCCGCTGCTGGGGGATATTCCGGTGCTGGGCTGGCTGTTCCGCTACAACAAGACCGCCAAGGAGAAGCGTAACCTGATGGTGTTCATGCGCCCGGTGATCTTGCGCGATCAGGCCACCATCGGGCGATTGACCGGGGACAAGTACAACTATATGCGCGGTGAGCAGCTGGAGATCCGCAACAGCCTCTCCTCCCTGATGCGCGCCGAGGATACCCCGCTGATGGAGGAGCTGGATGACACGCTGCAGCTTCCGCCTCCGTTCGAGGAGACCGGGCTGGAGCGGGAGATACGGCAGCTGCGAGACGAACCGGCAGGAACCGATCTCGCCCTGCCGCCTCCATCCGGGGGTGCCGTGAATACCCCATGAGCGAACCGGCCGGCAAAATGGAACCGCTGCGCGAGGCGCCACCCGTTCAGGAGGAGCAGCCGCAACCTCCTCCACAGCTGCCGTTTCCCTTCGCCAGGCGTCACGGGGTGCTGATTACCGGGGGCGGCGAGGGATCCGTCAGCGTGCTCTGCAGAAGCGATGTATCCCCCCTGGTCCTGGCCGAGGTGCGCCGCTTTACCGCCACCCCGCTGCAGCTGGAGATAGTGGATAGCGAACAGTTCGAGCGGGTGCTGCAGCAGCTGTACGAAAGTGGCAGCGGGGAGGCGATGCTGCAGATGGATGGCCTGGATGAGGAGATGGACCTGGCCAGCGTCGCCCAGCAGCTCTCGGAGCCTGAGGATCTGCTGGAGAGCGAGGATGACGCTCCCATCATCCGGCTGATAAACGCCCTGTTCACCGAAGCGGTCAAGGTGGATGCCTCCGATATCCACATCGAACCCTTCGAGCGCCGCCTGCGGGTGCGCTTCCGGGTGGATGGGGTGCTGCGCGACGTGCTGCAGCCCAATCGCGCGCTGGCCCCGCTGCTGGTATCGCGCATCAAGGTGATGGCGAAACTGGACATTGCCGAGAAACGCATCCCCCAGGATGGACGCATCTCGCTGCGCATCGCCGGCCGGGCGGTGGATGTGCGCGTCTCCACCCTGCCGAGCGGCAACGGCGAGCGGGTGGTGATGCGCCTGCTGGACAAGCAGGCGGGAAGGCTGGATCTAGAGCACCTGGGAATGCCCACCGCCACCCGCGAGGAGCTGGATCGGCTGATCCACCGGCCGCACGGCATCCTGCTGGTCACCGGCCCCACCGGCTCCGGCAAGACCACCACCCTCTACGCCGCGGTAACCCGGCTCAACACCTCCAGCCGCAACATCCTCACGGTGGAAGATCCCATCGAATACTACCTGGACGGAATCGGCCAGACCCAGGTAAACACCAAGGTGGACATGAGTTTCGCCCGCGGCCTGCGCGCCATCCTCCGCCAGGACCCGGATGTGGTGATGGTGGGGGAGATCCGCGACCTGGAGACCGCCGAGATTGCGGTACAGGCCAGTCTCACCGGCCACCTGGTCCTCTCCACCCTGCACACCAACACCGCGGTGGGGGCCGTCACCCGGCTGCGTGACATGGGAGTGGAGTCCTTCCTGCTCGCCTCCAGCGTGGTGGGGGTACTGGCGCAGCGGCTGGTGCGCGGCCTCTGCCCCCACTGCCGGGAGGCCCACCGCGCCAGCGAGGCGGAGTGCCTTCAACTGGGGGTCTCTCCGGCGCCACCACCCACCATATACCGGCCCCGCGGCTGCAAGCGGTGCAACCAGCAGGGCTACGTGGGGCGGCGCGGCCTCTATGAGCTGGTGGTGTTCGACGAGCAGATGCGCGCCCTGATTCACGAGAACGCCAACGAGCAGCAGCTGGAGGAGCATGCGCGCAGCCGTTCGCCCAGCCTGCGCGCGCAGGGGATGCAGGCGGTGCTGGAAGGACTCACCAGCCTGGAAGAGGTGCTGCGGGTCACCGAGGAGGAGTGAAGAGTGTGGTGTCCCGCTGCGGCGTTGCAGTGCTTGACAAGGGAGCAACCATCGCCCGCGCGCTGCGCCTTGCCGCGCAACACCACAGGGACGCTGATTCCTGATGGGGCCTTCCTCAAATCGTGTGGGTAAAATGGTAAATCACCGCGTAGCGGCTCCGTCCTTGACAGGCAGAATGCACGCCACATACTCGGTAACCAGGAGGGGATTGGGGCGGTTTGGGCCGGGGAGTGGCGGATATCCGCCAGATGCGCAAATCGCAAGTGGTTCGGCTATCCCAAAGTCTCCCCAATCCCCTTCTGCCGACCATCTTCCGGCGTGCATTCCGCCTGTCAAGGATGATTTACCATTTTACCCACACGATTTGAGGAAGACTGTCCTGGCTTATCACCTTGAAAGAGTACTGGGAGGGGAGCGCTGATGGGAGCCTTCGAGTATCAAGCCCTGGATGCCAGCGGGCGTGAATGCAGGGGGATAATCGAGGGAGACACCGCGCGCCAGATCCGCCAGCAGCTGCGCGACAAGGGGTGGACTCCGCTGGTGGTGGATGCGGTGGAGCAGCGCGAGGCGCGGCTCAAGCGGGGGTTCTCCCTGCGGCGCAGGATCAACGCCACCGAGCTGGCGCTGGTCACCCGCCAGCTGGCCACCCTGGTACAGTCCGGAATGCCGGTGGAGAGCGCGCTGGCCACCGCGGCCGAACAGTCCGAGAAGATGCGCCTGAAACGCATCATCCTGGCAGTCCGCGGCAAGGTGCTGGAGGGGCACACCCTGGCCGATGCGCTGGCGGAGTTCCCCCATGTGTTTCCCGATCTCTACCGTGCCACGGTGGCCGCCGGCGAGCATTCCGGCCATCTGGAGGCGGTGCTGGGGCGGCTGGCGGACTACACCGAAAGCCGCCAGGCCCTCTCCCAGAAGATGGGGCTGGCGCTCATCTACCCGGTCCTGATGATCGTCGTGGCCATCCTGGTAGTGGTGGTGCTGCTGGCCTACGTGGTTCCCCAGGTGGTGGGGGTGTTTGATAACATAGGACAGGAGCTGCCCCTGCTCACCCGCGGGCTGATTGCGGTGAGTGATTTCCTGAGCGCCTGGGGCATATCCCTGGTGCTCCTGCTGCTGGCGGCGGTTGTGACATTCAGGCTTCTGTTGCGCAGGGAGGGATTTCGCGCCGTCTGGCACGCCTGGCTGCTGCGGTTGCCTTTGGTGGGGAGGCTGGTGCGCGGGCTGAACACCGCCCGTTTCGCCCGCACCTTCAGCATCCTCGGCTCCAGCGGGGTGCCGGTGCTGGAGGGGATGCGCATCGCGTCCGAGGTGGTGGCCAACCTCCCCATGCGCAGGGCGGTGGACGAGGCGGCGCGCCGGGTGCGGGAGGGATCCACCATCAACCGGGCGCTGCAGCAGAGCGGCTATTTCCCTCCCATGGTGGTACACCTGATCGCCAGCGGCGAGGCCAGCGGCAATCTGGACGAGATGCTGGAGCGCGCCGCCACCAGCCAGGAGCGGGAGCTGGAGACGGCGGTATCCGCCCTGATGGGAATCCTCGAACCGGTTCTGATCCTGGTGATGGGCGTGGTGGTGCTGGTGATCGTGCTGGCCATTCTGCTGCCCATATTCGATATGAACCAGCTGGTGCGCTGAATGGTCCAAGCGACAGCCCGCAAGATATGTGAGAAAATGGTGCGATGAACATCGATAGATTCAGGCGTTTTCGTGGCGTGCGGGGTTTTACCCTGATTGAGGTGATGGTTGTGGTGGTGATCCTCGGGATCCTGGCCGCGGTGGTGGTGCCGCGCATCATGGACCGGCCCGATACGGCGCGCATCACCAAGGCGCGCCAGGACATCCGGGTGCTGGAGGCGGCGCTCAACCTGTACAAGCTGGATAACCACTTCTACCCCAGCACCGAACAGGGGCTGGAGGCGCTGGTCCAGCCCCCCTCGGGGGAGCCGGAGCCGCGCAACTGGAAGCAGGGCGGCTACATTGATCGCCTGCCGGTGGATCCCTGGGGCAATCCCTACCAGTATCTCAATCCCGGCGAGCACGGAGCCATAGACATATACTCCCTGGGGGCGGATGGCCAGCTGGGGGGCAGTGATCTGGCCGCCGATATCGGGAACTGGAATCTGGAGTGAGAGGCCATCCCGCGCGCGGTCCGGGAGGCCGCGGCCGCGACGCCGGTTTCACCCTGATTGAGCTGTTGGTGGTGCTGGTGATCATCGGCATCATACTGGGCTTCGCGTCCATCTCCTTCGACGGGGGAGGGCTGGAGCGGCGGGCCGAGCAGGAGGTTCAGCGGCTGGCCGCCCTCATCAGACTCTACCGCCAGGAGGGGATCCTGAATAACCGGCAGCTGGCGCTGCGCGTGCTTCCCGACCGCTATCAGTTCCTGCGCCTAGAGGGGGAGCAGTGGCAACCGGTGGAGGGAGACCTCGTCTTCCGCGAGCGTATCCTGCCCGACGGGCTGCGCATGGAGATGGAGGATATGGAGGGGACGCCGGAGGAAGGGGAGGAGGGCGTGATGCTGTTCTTCCTCTCCAGCGGTGAAGTTACGCCGTTCGAGTTGCGGGTGAAGGTGGGAGAGGAGACCGACTGGGTGCTGCTTGGCGACCCCTGGGGGGGGCTGGAGGCGCGCAGCAGCAGGGATCGGGATTTTGCCCAATGGCTGGCGGACAGAGGGCGCTGAGGGGATTCACCCTGCTGGAGGTGATGGTGGCCCTGGCGGTGCTGGCCATCTCCCTGGCGGCGCTCGGCAGAGGGGTGAGCAGCTACCTGGACAACGCCTCCTACCTGCAGGAAAGAACCCTGGCCACCTGGGTGGCGGAGAACCGGATCGCCGAGCTGCGGGTACTCAATGTATGGCCCAAGCCGGATACCACCAAGGGAAGCAGCATGCTGGCGGGCCGGGAGTGGTACTGGGTGCAGGAGGTGAGCGCGCTCAAGGATCTGCCCGACAACCGGCAGGTGCGCATCCAGGTGTTCGCCGAGCCGGACGCCGGAGCGTCGCCGGTGGCGACCCTGATTGCCCTGCTGGGCAGACCCCAGCGATGAGAGGCATGCGTGCGGGCAGCGGCGGGTTTACCCTGCTGGAGCTGCTGATAGCCCTGGCCATCTTCGCGCTGCTGTCCGCCCTGGCATACGGGAGCCTGCGCTCCGCGCTGCTCAACCGGGAGCTGAGCGCCGAACGCACCGCCCGGCTGGCCGAGCTGCAGCTGGCCATGCTGTTCATGGCCCGGGACTTGGAGCAGGTGGTGGATCGTCCGGTGCGCAGCACCTACGGAGACAGGCTGCCAGCGCTGTACACCCCGCAACAGGGCTATCTGCTGGAGTTCACCCGGGGAGGGTGGGGCAATCCGGCCGGGCAGCGCCGCAGCACCCTGCAGCGGGTGGCGTACTCCCTGGAGGAGGGAGAGTTGATCCGGCACAGCTGGCAGATGCTGGATCGCACCGACGAGCGTCCCACCCGCAGCCAGCCGCTGCTGGATGATGTAACCCGGTTCGAGCTGCGCTTTCTGGATGCACGGCGTGAATGGAGCGGAGAGTGGCCCCTTCCAGGCGGTGACCGCGACACCCTCCCTTCGCTGCCGGTGGCTGTCGAGGTTACCCTGGAGCTGCCCCAGTGGGGCCGGATCAAGCGCCTGTTCCGCCTGCCCGACACGGTGACGCAGTGAACCGCCAGCGGGGTATTGCGCTGATCACTGCGGTGCTGGTCACCGCCCTGGTGGCGGTGACGGCGGTCGCCATGCTCTCCGAGCAGCAGCTGGATATCCGGCGCACCGAGAATGTTCTGGATCGCGCCCAGGCGCTCCAGTTTGCCCTGGGAATGGAGAGCGCGGCGCTGCAGCTGCTGCGCAACGACGCCGAGAGGAACGGGACCGACCACAGGGCGGAGGAGTGGAACCAGCCGCGACAATACCCGGCGCCCGGCGGCGCCGAGGAGGACCTGATCGGGGTGCAGATCACCGATCTGCAGGGCCGTTTCAATCTCAACAACCTGGTGGACAGGGACGGAGCCATCGTGCCCGCGCAGCTGGATCAGCTGCGCCGGCTGCTGACACAGCTGGAGCTGCCGGCGGCGCTGGCGGACCGGATAGCTGACTGGATGGACGCGGACAGCACCCCGCACGGGGTGGACGGGGCGGAGGATGGGGAGTACACCCGCCTCGATCCCCCCTACCGTACCGGCAACATGCCGCTGGCGAGCCCCGGTGAGCTGCTGCTGATCATGTCCCGCGAGGAGTATCGCAAACTGGCGGACCATGTGGCGGTGCTGCCGGGCGCGGAACGGACCAAGATCAACCTGAATACCGCCAGCAGGGAGGTGCTGGCCTCCCTGGAGTATCTCTCCGGGGAGGAGGTATCCGAGCTGCTGGCTGCGCGCGAGCAGCTGGAGAAGCAGAACAACAGGGGGTTTGATAAGATCCGCGAGGTGCTCGAGCTGCCCGGATTCAGGGAGCTCAGGCAGGAGCATGCCGATTTCGAACAATACATGAATGAAAATTGCGGAGTTGCAAGCGACTACTTCCTGGCCACCATGTTTGCCCGGTTTGACAAGGGGGAGGTGGTTCTGCGCTCCCTCATCCGGCGCACCCGCTCCGGGAGCGAAAAGGCGCACCGCGCCCGGGTGCTGATGCGCATCCAGGGGGACTACTGAAGCGAATGGACAGACTCTACATCCATCTGACGGAGGATGCGCGGCCGGACTGCCTGCTGGTGAAGGAGGGGCAGCGCGCCGCCCGCCGGGTACAGGGCGCCACGCTGCGGGAGATCGCCACCCAGGCGCACGGCTGCCAGGTGATTGTGCTGGTTCCCGCCGAGCGGATGTTGCTGACCACCGTCTCCGTCCCCACCTCCAATCGCCAGCGCCAGCTGCAGGCGGTGCCCTATCTGCTGGAGGATCTGCTGGTGGAGGATGTGGAACGGCTCCACTTCGCCCTGGGCAGCTACCGCAACGGCGAGGTGGCGGTGGCGGCGGTATCCCGCGAGCAGATGCAGGCCTGGCTGGACCGTCTCTCCGCGGCCGGCATCCAGACTCGGATCATGATTCCGGATCTGCTCACCCTGCCCCGCGCCGAAGGAGAGTGGTCGGTGGTGGCAGGGGAGCGGCTCTCCTGGATCCGCAGCGGTGAACAGGAGGGGTTCTGTTGCGATACCGGCAACTTGGCCATCCTGCTGGAGCAGGCGCTGGCTGCGGCCGGGGAGCAGCGTCCGCAGCGGCTGCGGCTGATGGAGTGCCGCCGGGAGGGCGCCCGGACCGCTCCCCCGCTCCCCGACCTGGAGTGGCACATCACCACCTGCGAGGATGGCGTGCTCTCCCTGTTTGCCTCCGGCCACCGGAGCAGTGGCGACACATCCATCAACCTGCTGCAGGGGCGTTACAGCCAGCGGGAGCGGCTGGGCAAGCTGTGGCGCCCGTGGCGGCCCGCGGCGGCCCTGGCCCTGGCGCTGCTGCTGGTGCAGGCGGTGGCGGCGGGCGTGGAGTACCGGCTCCTGGCCGCCGAGAAGCAGCATCTGGCGGAGCAGGTTGAGGGCAGCTTCCGCGCCGGCTTCCCGGAGATCAAGCGTCTCGTCAATCCGCGCCTGCAGGCGGAGCGCGCCCTGAAGAAGCTGCGTGGACAGGGAGGCGGAGGCGGTTTTCTCACCCTCCTGGCCGATGCGGGGCCGGTGGTGGCAGGTGTGGGGGACACCGCCCTGCAGGGGATCGGGTTCAAGGAGGGAGCCCTGGTTCTGGATTTGCGCCTCAAGGATCTGCAGCAGCTGGATGGTCTGGAGCAGAAGCTCAAGCAGCTCCCGCGGCTGCGGACGGAGGTACTCTCCGCTTCGTCCCGCGACGGGCACGTGGAGGCGCGCATCAGGGTGGTGGCGGGAACATGAAGGCTTGGCAGCAGCTGAACGAGTACTGGGAGGGACTGCAGCCGCGCGAGAGAGTGGCGTTGCTGGCGGGTGCCGCGGTGCTGCTGGTGGCAACCCTCTATTTTTTCCTGTGGCAGCCGCTGATGAGCTCCCGGGCCGAGATGCGTCAGGAGGTGGCCCAGCAGCGCGCCCTGCTGCGCTGGATGAACGGCGCCGCCAGCGAGGCCCGGCGGCTGCGCGGCAGCGGGGCCGGGAACAGGATGCAGGGTGGACAGTCCCTGCTCTCTCTGGTGGATCAGTCGGCCCGCAAGGCGGCGCTGGGGGGGGTGGTGAAACGGGTGGAGCCGGATGGCAAACAGGTGCGCATCTGGCTGGAGGGTGCCGGCTTCGACAAACTGGTGGGATGGCTGGAGCGGCTGGAGAGGGATAACGGAGTAAGTGTGGTGAAAGCTACCATTGAGCGCGCGGACTCTCCCGGAGTGGTAAACGCTCGGCTGCGCCTGTCCGGGGGCGGGGCATGAAGAGGCGGTGGCTGCGCCTCCTGCTGCTGGGGGTGGTCTCCTGGCTCCTGTTTCTGGTGATCACCTTCCCGGCCGGGCATGCCTACCGCATGGTGCAGGAGCGGACCGAGGGGATCTCCCTCGCCGGAGTGGACGGAACGCTCTGGTCGGGTAGCGCCGAACTGGTTCGGGTCCAGGGGATAACCCTGCGGAACGTGGGGTGGCAGATCCATCTCTGGCCGCTGCTCCTGGGCCGGACCGAAGTGGCCCTGCAGATCCGGGATGACGCGCTGCGCCTGGATGGGGATCTGGGGCGTACGCTGGGTGGGGAGCTCTATCTGAAACGGCTGCAGGGGCGGCTTCCCGTGGCCAGGGTACAGCAGCTGACGCCGTACCGGGTACCGGCGCTGGAGGGAGAGCTGCGTCTGGAGGAGCTGGAGCTCTCCGCTGCAGAGGGCGTCCTGCGGGGGCTCGGCGGGAAGGTCTCGTGGAGCGATGCCGTATTGATCTTCGGCTCGCCCCTGGAGCTGGGGGGGTTCACACTGCAGCTGCAGAGCGATGACAACGGAATCACCGGCACGCTGCGGGACAGCGGCGGCCCCCTGCAGGCGGAAGGAAAGTTGAGCCTTCATCCCGACGGGAAATACAGCTTTGAAGGGCTCTTCACCCCCCGCGACGGCAAGGGAGAGCTGGCAACCAGGATGGCCATGCTGGGCACTCCCGCGGAGTCGGGTGGTTATCGTTTAAGCTTCAGCGGCCGCCTTCCCCTGAACGGGCTGTTTCGTCGCGGTGAGTAGCCGAAAGCACCGCCTTGAAGGAGTACTAGTACTCTTTCATTGATTGCTTTTCAAGCAGGTTAGAGGGATTTGCCCGCAGGGGATGTTGAATTGGCGCCATATGTTGGCGTAGATGCAACTGCACAGGGTGGTATGCTTGGTTGAGGGGTAACCAAAATCCTGCTTGCAGGTGAGTTTACAACAACACGGCGTCGAATGGCTTGTCCATATTGTTAGTATTTTGTTGCAAGCTGCAGTATCATTAAAGATTGCCAACCAGTCCGTTAAGAGAACGCCTGTCCGGCGTGTAGTAGGAATGGTTTTTGCCATGCTTCCATGCAATATCACTTGGATGATGCGGGTGGCAGGAACCTGGGCCGCGGATAAGGCCGGTATCTGGTTGGCCCTGGTCAATGATGGGGAGTTTTGAGAGGGACCGGGGTGTGGCGGATTTCTCGCCGGATTGGAGGATCCAAGTGCTGGAAATCATGGGTTATTGTTAACCCGGCAACAATATACTAACGTATTCAGGGTTTCAGGAGCGGGTTGGAACGGGGCGCGGCTTGCGGGTGATGGTTGCGCTCCATTGGCAAAAGGCCGGGGCGCCGGGAAGCCCGTTCCTGACCCCCGACAGTCTGTTTTTCGGGAGAGAGGCCCGTCGTGTGCCGGTCTGCTGGCGGCATTGGCAAAAACCTGCCGGGAAGGGGGCTCCAGCGGCGCTTTGCCGCCTTTCAGCAGACCGGCGCGCGACGGCTGAATATGACGTATATTGTTGCTGGATTGACACTATAAAGATTTAGTAGCCACAAAAGGTCTGTCTCCAGATTTTTGTGCGGGCAGATAGGGAAAACAGGGCAAGTGGCTCCTGTCGCGGTAAGGGAATCGCGCGCAAAAAACCTGTTTGCAGCCAAGCGGGAGACCACGCATAAAATAACTTTAGCTGCTCAGCGGGAAAATTTGGATGATTGCTCGCAAATCCTTTGGAATTCGCCGGCTCATGGGAATAACTTGGGACTTGTTGCCGGGCATGTGACGTTCCTTCTACATGGAACGGCAGATCTCAGTGGGTTGGTGGGTAGTTACGAGCTGTTTTGGAACCGACCGGTGGCCCCTTCGGTGTTTCCGCTTGGTGGCAGTTGATTTTCAGCGAGTATCTACAGTCGGGAAAGAGTACCAGTACTCTTTCAAGGTAATAAATTATGATTCAGCGCGGCGAAACACCCCAGGGACGCCCGAAGAAAGGTTGGTCTGTCAGCGTCCATGGCCGCGTTGCCCCTCTTGCAAAGGGCGACGGCCATTCCCTGCGAGGGGCGCCTTGCCCTGAATGCTGACAGGCCAACTGAATCCTGATTTATTACCTTGAAAGAGCCCTAGATCCTGGAGTCGGTGCGGGCAGGGTACGCATGACAGTAGGTAGCTCTCGTACTGACTACTGGGGTAGATCTGAAGCCAAGGAGCAAGAGTGCCATGGCAATGCCTTTGGCAAGGTGGCGTGGATGTGAATGTGACGGTTCGGCCATACTATGTCCATGACATGGTAGGGCGGTAGCTTGCCTGAAGAGGATGGGGTGAGAAAAATTATCTTCATAAACCGGTACTTCTATCCGGATCACTCTGCAACCAGCCAGCTGCTGAGCGATTTGGCGTTTCATCTCAGGGGCGGTAGTTCCGAAACCCATGTCATCACCAGTCGGCAAATGTATGATGATGCCAAGGCGGTGCTGCCCTTTGATGAGGTTGTTCAGGGCGTCCACATCCACCGAGTCTGGACTACCCGATTTGGCAGATACAACAACTACGGTCGGGCTATTGACTATCTGAGCTTTTACTTGACATCCATGTTCTGCCTGGCGCGCTGGGCAGGAAGAGGCGACATTGTGGTGGTGAAAACCGATCCGCCGCTGATTGCGGTTCCTGCTTCCTTCATAACAAGATTGAAATCGGCCTACCTTGTCAACTGGCTGCAGGATCTGTTTCCCGAGGTTGCCGAAAAGCTGGGAATCAAGTTTATCCGGGGCTGGCTCTATTGGCTTCTGAAGTGGATGCGCAACCGCAGCTTGAAATCTGCCAGGCACAACGTGGTGATTGGCGAGAGGATGGCGGAATATCTGCAAGGAGAGGGAATACCGGGCGAGTCTATCACCGTCATAGACAACTGGGTGGACAATTCACGGGTTGCACCGGTCGAGCCAGGAAAGAACAGGCTAAGGAGAGAGTGGGGACTGGATGGCAAGTATGTGGTAGGCTACTCCGGCAATCTGGGTAGGGCACACGATTTCTCCACCATGCTGGATGCCGCGGAGATATTGAGAGATGACCCCGATATAGTATTCCTGTTCATAGGTGGTGGAGTCCGAATGGACTCTGCCAGAAAGGAGTGTGAGAAACGCGGATTGCCCAATGTTTATTTCAAGGAGTATCAGCCCCGGGAGCGACTGTCGGAAAGCCTGTCGTCACTGGATGTTCATCTCATTTCTTTGAATCCCGCCCTTGAGGGGTTTATAGTGCCCAGCAAGTTCTACAGTGTCGTGGCCGTTGGCAAGCCGGTTATTTTTTTGGGGGATGATGATGGAGAGATTGCCAGAAAAATACGTAAATACTCCTGTGGAATGACTGTAAAGCAGGGCGACTCCGCCGGTTTGGTAGAGGTGATCAGGAAGCTATCGGCAGACCAGGAGTTTAGTGAACAACTGGCCAAAAACTCGTTGGCTGTGAGGAGCGAGATAGGGGGGCTGGGATATCCGCTTGCCAGATGGAAAGAGATGTTTCAACGCATATTTTCACTGGATTTGTCGGTGTGTGATACCGCTGATGACAGTGAAATTGCGGTCCGTAACCAAGGGGCTACTACTTCCGTCCTTCGAGAAAAAAAAAGCTGATCTGAGTTACTCATCCAGGAACGTAATGAGTGTTATGATTTGCCGCAACAACTGTTGGCAAGGTCGCGTTTACCGATTTCCTACCGTTTAGTCTATCGTCCCGACGTGAATATTGCGGCGGAACCTGGAAGGCGGCTGAGTGGTGTTCGGCTACTTCCTGACGATTCGGGCCGTCCCTAAATCATAAAATGAGAGGTATAACACAATGAATTTAATGGGTGGAAAGCGTGTACTGGTTACCGGAGGTGCAGGATTTCTCGGCTCGCATTTATGCAAGCGGCTCCTGGAAGAGGGGAATGAAGTAGTATGTGTGGATAACTACTTTACCGGGACGCGTGACAACGTATTAGAGCTCATGGAGAACAGGCATTTTGAGATGATCCGGCACGATGTTACATTCCCCCTGTATGTGGAGGTGGACGAAATATATAATCTCGCATGTCCGGCATCACCGGTTCACTATCAGCACGATCCGGTTCAGACAACCAAAACCAGCGTCCATGGCGCCATAAACATGCTGGGGCTGGCCAAAAGGGTTGGTGCCCGTATCATGCAGGCCTCCACAAGCGAGGTTTATGGTGATCCGGAGGTTCATCCCCAGCCCGAGAAATACTGGGGGCATGTGAATCCGATTGGAATTCGCTCCTGTTACGACGAGGGCAAGCGTTGTGCAGAGACCTTGTTTTTCGACTACTTCCGCCAGCACAACCTTGATATCAAGGTGGCAAGGATATTCAACACATACGGACCCAAGATGCATCCGGCGGATGGCAGGGTCGTGTCCAATTTCATAATGCAGGCTCTTCGGGGAGAACCGATTACAATTTACGGGGATGGGACCCAGAGCAGATCGTTCTGTTATGTGGATGACCTGATAGATGGTTTCATACGCTTGATGAGAAGTGAAAAAGGTGTCACCGGTCCTTTCAATATGGGAAATCCGGGAGAGTTTACGATGAATGAGCTGGCGGAGACGGTCCTGGAGTTGACAGGCTCCAAATCCAGGATTGAGTACAAAGAGCTGCCCAGCGATGACCCCAGGCAGCGGCGCCCTGACATTTCGGCTGCAAGAGAGCTCCTGGGATGGGAGCCCAGAATCCCCCTCAGGGATGGATTGGTCAAAACCATCGAGTATTTCAGGCGCTTTGTCTGACAACTGGAATCTGCCATGGACTCAGCCATGAGTGGCGCTCGACCAGTTAGAGTGGGCGAACGGCTTGGACAAAGCTTGGCCATCCAGTGCCCGGCTAACAGGCGGGCTATCTTGCGTAGAAGCCGGGCAAATGCAAAGGTCGTTATTGCCATACTGATTGCAAGTGCAACCTATCTTCTGGTGGCCGCCTATGGCAAGCTGCCGCCTGCCCAGATTGCTGGTGGGCTGGGGATATATGTAATCGGGTTTATCCCGGCTATTCTCTATCTGTGGAACGGAGGAGTATGCAAGTATCTCCCTATTTTACCGTTGCACGGCCTGTTCTATTCGCTAACGTTTGGGGCCCCGGCGCTGGTTGCAGATCTGGGCTGGTGGGGTTCGGTGGCGGTTGATACCGGAGCAGCCTTGGCACTCACAATAGTTGGTTTGCTGGTGCTGTATGCCGCCTACGCAGTAACAGCAAACCTTGTCCGTCCCAAGCACACCTTGAGATACATCCCCAAGGAGAAGCATTCACGGCAAAAAATCAGAAGTGTGGCATGGGGCTTCATAACCGCATATCTGCTGTACGAATTTATACCTGCCCTCCAGAATATGCCCACCATAAGCCTGCTGCTTCAGAATCTTGGGCTTGTGGGAATGGGTGCAGTATATCTGCAAATCCTGCTTGGAAAAACCGGGGATTACGAGAAGATACTGTTTTACTATGTGTTGATTCCCCTGGTGCTTGTTCTCAGGGGAGCCTCCGGGGCCCTGGCCCAGATGCTCCTGATTGTGCTTTTCCTGGGGCTCATATATTGGCAGGTAAGAAAGAGCATTCCCTGGCACTACATCGCTGTGCTGGCGCTGATCTTCATTGTGCTCAACCCGGTGAAAAATGAGTTCAGGGCTATCACCTGGCAAAGCAACAATGTAAACATGAGCTTTGTTGACAAAGCGGTCCTGTTCGGCCATTTGACGGTGGACTATTACAGCGGGGAACTGGGCAGCCAGTTGTATGGCTACACCAGGATGGACCGAATCAATCATATCGGGACGTTTGCCCACGTAATCGCTACTACTCCCGATGTGGTCCCATACTGGGGTGGGGAAACCTACAAGTACCTTTTTGTCGGCTGGATCCCGCGAGTTTTATGGCCGGGGAAACCGATAGCCCCCACGGGCAACGATTTTGGACGGCGCTATCTCCTGATTCCGCCAGATGATTTCGGAACCACCTATAATCTTCCCTGGATAATAGAGTTTTACGCAAATTTTGGTACCTGGGGCGTCATGGTAGGCATGGCCCTGGTTGGTGCTTTTTTCGCCTGGCTGGTGGCAATGCTCAATATACAGCGAGCCGGCGTACTGGAGTACTCCGTTGCCCTGGCCATCGGATATGGGTTGTTTTATGCAGAATCCAATTTGGCGTTGATGCTTGGCGGTGTGCTGTCAACCTGGGTCGCGCTTGTCGCCGTGCTGCGTATCAGCACCATGAACCTGCGTCCGAGCTCCTGAGCGATGCGGGTGCTTCATGTTATACCTACGTTGAGCCCGCTGGATGGCGGAACCACCGTATCGGTACTTGATATGGCGCGTGGCCAGGAGAGGCTTGGCGCGGAAGTTACAATCGTTACCACTACAGGTCATGGCAAGGGAGATTTTGACAGGAGTGACGGAGAGGTGGTGGAGAGTGAGGGGATCCGCACCATATACTTTCATCGTCGCTGGCCGAGGTCCTGGAAATATAGTCCCTCAATGGCGCGCTGGCTTCGGGCATCGGTCCATAGGTTTGATGTGCTTCATACACACTCTCTCTTTTGCTACCCGGAAATACCGGCAGTGCTAAGCGCCAATGCTGAAGGTGTTCCCGTTGTGTTAAGTCCGGCCGGTATGCATGATGCCTGGAGCCTCTCGCACAGGGGTTGGAAAAAATGGCCCTATTACCAACTGGTGGAAAGGAAAACGCTCAATAAAGTGGATGCTCTGCATGTCACAGCGGAATCTGAAAAGGCCGGGTTTGCGGATACACCATATTACGAAAAATGTGTTGTAATTCCGCTGGGAATTCAGATCGATTCCAGTGAACCTGATGATTTACATGATGCAGATAACTTAAAGCAGAATGATGGCAGGCTGAATCTCCTGTTTCTCGCCAGGATACATCCCAAGAAAGGCTTGCCTATTCTGCTCAGAAGCCTCAATCGCCTGGTCGCATCCGGGATGGAGATCCATTTAACAATTGCCGGAGAGGGGGAGGAGGGTTATGTGGCGGAAATGAGAGCGTTATGCAAAGAACTTGCAATTGAGCATCGGGTCAGATTTGCCGGATTTCTGGAGGGTGATGCAAAGCGGCGCGCCTTTCTGTCATCCGATATCTATGTACTTCCATCCTATCAAGAGAACTTCGGGATTTCGGTGGCCGAAGCAATGTCACTGGGGTTGCCGGTAGTAATAACCGATCAGGTTGGCATTTCAGATGAGGTTGCGCGGGCCGGAGCGGGTGTTGTCATACCCCCGGACTCGGAGGATGCTCTGGTGGAGGCAGTTGGAAGACTCTCTGACAAGGAGTACAGGAAACAGCTGGGCCAGGCCGGAAAGTCATTTGCTGCGTCGCGATATTCAAATGCTGCCCAAGCCGGAAAAATATTGGATCTCTATCGGCGCCTGATCAATGACAAAGCAACAGGGTGATGAAAACAGATATTAAGGAAACGGGGTCGGCGGCACCCATTCTTGTCATTGTGCTGACGCTGAACGAGGAGAGCAATCTGCCCGATTGCCTGGATAGTCTGAAAGGACTGGATTGTGAGATCCTGGTTGTTGATTCGGGCAGTATCGACCGCACACTGGAGATAGCCAGGGACTATGGAGCGCGAATACTTGAGCATCCGTTTGAGAACTATGCCAAGCAGAGAAACTGGGCCTTTGCAAATGCCGGATCGAGATCGGAATGGATTGTGAGCCTGGATGCTGATGAGAGGCTTACTCCGGAGATTGTGGCAGAGCTGAATCGTCTGGTGCAAACGGATGACAAAAAAGTTGATGGCTACATGTTCCGCAAACGCACCTATTTTCTTGGCCGCTGGATCAGGCATGGTGGCCAGTATCCTGCATACCACCTTAGAATGGTACGAAATGGACAGGGCTATTGTGAAGATAGATTGTATGATCAACATTTCAGGGTAAAATCCGGAAAAGTTGGAAAAACAGAGCATGACTATATAGACATCATTACCTCCAATCTTTCTGAATGGACGGAGCGGCATAACAGATGGGCGGCAGCAGAAGCAGCCGAAATTCTGATGGACAGGAGTGAAGAGGAGCTGGGAAAACAGGTCGAACCCAGACTGTTCGGCAATGCAATACAGAGGAGGCGCTTTTTGAGGACAAAGGTATATCAAAGGTTTCCTCTGTTCATCCGCCCCTTTCTCTTTTTTGTGTATGGATATATCTTGCGCATGGGATTTCTGGATGGAAGGGAGGGCCTGATTTTTCATGTGCTGCAGCGGTTTTGGTTCAGATTTCTGATAGACGCAAAAATATATGAAACTAAAAAGGGACGTAACTATTCAGCATAGTATTGAAACAGGCCGGTAACTGTTCAGATCACCCCTGAAATTGGTCAGTTCAAGGTAAAAAATGGGAGTTTACGAAGGTGAATGACCATTTTGCAACGCGGAAATGGCGGATTTCAGGGATGAGCTGAATGGTTACAAAGGGAGGTTGAGCCATGATCCCTTGCCTTAAACGAGTGCTGGCACAACCGAGAGGTGTTTTTGCACGCGTGCCTTACAGGACGCTGAAAGAAGCGATAACGAATGACTGATTACAGATCCAAAATATATGAATCTTATATCACCACCGGATCAGCCTCTTGTGATCAAACCACGCTGGAGAGGCGTCGTCCCCATCTGGCCATGATAGTCTCCAGATTCTTCCCGAAAGACAGGGCAGCCAGGATATGCGATCTTGGATGTGGGCATGGCGCACTGATAAAGGTGGCCAGAGAGTTTGGCTACTCACACATAGAGGGTGTTGACGTATCGCCGGAGCAGGTGCAGGCTGCCAGGGAGCTGGGAGAATTGAAGGTGTCGTGTCAGGATCTTCTCGCCTATCTCAGGCAGCAGGATCCTGAATCGCTTTCCATGGTGGTGACACTGGACGTTATTGAGCACTTTGACAAGACAGAACTGCTGGCCCTGGTTGGCGAGATATACAGAGTACTGGATAAAGGGGGGAAGTGGCTGAGCCATCAACCGAACGGGATCTCTCCGTACCATGGGCGCATCAGGTACGGGGACTATACCCACCAGCAGGCATATACCCCTTCCTCCATGCAGCAACTGGCCCTGCTAGGCGGGTTTTGCTCCACGGCGAGTTTTGACGATCCACCCGTGGCCAGAGGGATAAAAGGGGTACTGCGGGGATCCTTATGGCGACTCTTCAAGCTTGGCCGTCAAATTGAGGTTTTTGCGGAAACCGGAGCGTGGGAAAGCGTTCTAACGCAAAATTTTTTTTCCGTGTCAATCAAGTGAATGTTGGCCGGATAGATGGGCGATATCTGTATATTTCAGAATTTTCAGGAAGACGCACGTCTCAGTATGGAGAATTATTCGTCTGGCCTGTATATGGCGCTGAAAAACTGTCCCAATGGGTGCAATGATGTTCAGCTGTACAGACCAACCATTCCCGCCCTGGCCAAAATCCTGCTGGGTACCGGGGTATGGGGGATGCGCTTCTACCGCTATATGCTTTATCCTGTTCTTGCCTTGACCAGGAGCTGCAGGATAAATCACATAGGTGAACATGGATATGCCCACCTTATCCCGTTTGTCAAGGGGAAGAGAGTCATAACAGTCATGGACCTTATTCCCATGCTCGCATGGAGAGGGGAGATTGACGGCATGAAGTATCCTGTCCGCCCGAGGCTGCTGGAGTATTCTCTGGCATTTCTTGGCAAGGCGGACAAGATCATCACCATCAGCCATGCCACCAAACGGGATCTCATGCGTATCGTGGGGATTCAGGATTCGAAAATCGAAGTAATTTACCCCGGCCTGGACCATGGGCTGTTTCGCAATTTGAAGCAGGAGCGCAGCGCACTGGCCGAATCGCTCGGTATAAAACTAAGGTTTGAACGATATCTGTTGATTACCGGGCGTGAGCCGTACAAGAATCATCTGGTGACTATCCGGGCGCTTGCCATGCTTCACTCCCTGGATCCCGGTCGCTATGGAATGCTCCATATCGCCAGAAGCTTTCCGGAACTGGAAGAGGAGAAGGCCAAATATGGGGTGGTGGATCTGGTTGAGGAGCTGGGAACCATAAGGCGGGAGCTGCTGCCCGTGGCATACAATCTTGCTGACTGTCTCCTGTTTCCGTCCGTCTATGAAGGGTTCGGATGGCCTCCCATTGAGGCGATGGCCTGTGGAACCCCTGTGGTGGCATCCAGGGCGGGAGCCCTCGAGGAGGTGGTGGGGGAACTGGATACGATCGTTGAGCCACATGATGTAGATGGGATCTCCAACATGGTGAGAAGGCTGGATCTGGATGCATCGTTTCGTGAAGAGCAAATAGAGCGCGGATTGGAAATCGCCGGCAGATACACCTGGGAGCGAACGGCACGGGAGACATGCAAGGTATACAGCGAGCTGCTGGAGGAGGCGGGGCGTGGCTAGAAGGGCGCTGATCTGTGGCGTGACAGGGCAGGATGGGGCCCTGCTTGCGCAGCTTTTGTTGAGCAAGGGATATGAGGTTTATGGCACCTCCAGGGATGCTCACATGAGTAGCTTTGAGAATCTGGTCAGGCTGGGAATTCGGGAGCAGGTCAATGTAACGTCAATGGTATTGACCGATTTTCGCAGCGTGCTGCAGGTTCTTTCCCGGGTCATGCCGGAGGAGGTATACAACCTCGCGGGCCAGAGTTCGGTAGGATTGTCGTTTGAGCAACCTGTGGAGGCGATGGAGAGCATCAGCGTTGGAACCCTTTACCTGCTGGAGGGGATCCGTTTCCTAGATAGGGATATCAGATTTTACAATGCAGGTTCCAGTGAGTGCTTTGGATCCGTTAGTGAACCGGCGAACGAAGCCACGGCTTTCAGACCCCGTAGCCCGTATGCAGTAGCCAAATCTGCCGCGTTCTGGCAAGTGCAGAACTATCGTAATGCATACGGACTCTTTGCCGCCTCGGGAATCCTGTTTAATCACGAATCGGTACTTCGCCCTGAACGCTTTGTAACCCAGAAGATTATTTCCACCGCGGTAAGAATTGCAGAGGGAGAAGAGATAACACTTGAGCTCGGGAACATGGATATAAAGAGGGACTGGGGATGGGCTCCTGAATATGTGGAAATCATGTGGCGCATACTGCAGCATGAACGTCCGGAGGATTTCGTTGTGGCCACGGGAAAAAGCGTATCGTTGAGAGAGTTTGTAGAGATAACGTTCAGAGAGCTCGATCTGGATTGGAGGGATCATGTCAACGTAAACCATGACCTCTATCGACCAGACGATCTGGCTGTGAGCATGGGGGATCCGCGCAAGGCGGAAAAACTGCTGGGATGGAAGGCGAGATATCACGTGGAGCATGTGATCCGCAAGATGATTGAGGAGAAGCTCAATGGCTAAGCCGGTTCGACTGGCTTACGTGGTAACCCACCCGATACAGTACCAGGCGCCCATGCTGGCCAGGATAGCGAGAGAGCCCGGCATCGAATTAAGGGTGTTTTTCATTAGCGATATCTCTACGAGAGGGTATGAAGATTCCGGATTTGGCAAGAAGATTGCCTGGGACGTTCCGCTGCTGCGTGGCTATGAGCATCTCTTTTTGAGAGTGTTGTCGGGACAGGAGCGACTCACATTCTGGTTGCCGATCGTAGCTGGGCTGAAAAAAGAGCTTGAAGCGTTCAAGCCGGATATAGTCTGGGTTCATGGATGGGTGCACTGGGCATTGTTGCAGGCAATTATCTCGGCAAGAGGTCTCGGGGCGCTGGTGGCCTTAAGAGGTGAGATCGGAACTCATGCTGAAAATATCGCTGGATACAGAAAGGCGGTAAAGGGCTTCTTCATAAAGTGGCTGTTTTCGCGAATCGACGTTTTTCTCGCCATCGGCTCACTCAACTACGAGTACTACAGATCTCGTGGTATTTCTGAAGACAGGATTGAGATGATGCCATACGCGGTGGATAACGACTATTTCAGGAATCGCTCCCTGGAGCGATCGGAGGAAGCCAGAGAGCTAAGGAAAAAGCTGGACATTCCACAGGATGCCGTGGTCATACTATTTTGCGGAAAGATGACCAAAAGAAAGAGGGCCCTCATGCTTATGGAGGCATACGTGGAGCTGCTGGAGGGGAGAGACCGGAACATGCCGGTTCCCTATCTGCTCTATGTCGGTGACGGGGAGGAGCGACAGATGCTTGAAGAGAGGGCCAGGAGATCGGGGTGCAATACCGTCAGGTTTGTCGGATTTGTCAATCAGAGGGATCTGCCTCTTTACTATAGTCTTGGAGATGTGTTCGTACTGCCATCGGATCGGGAGCCCTGGGGCTTGGTTGTGAATGAGGCCATGGCCGCAGGGATGCCGGTGGTGGTCAGTGACGAGGTTGGTTGTGCCCCGGATATAGTGCGCCATGGGGTGAATGGATACATTTTTGACGCCGGCAGCCGTCAATCTCTCAGAGAGGTACTGGGGCTTCTTGGAACCAGGGAGGATCTGGAAGCCATGGGGCAGGAAAGCCAAAAGATAATCGGTCGCTGGAGCTTTGCGGAGGATGTGGCGGCAATAAAGAGGCTGGCGGAGAGGGTGGCGTGAAAATCAGCATAGTGGTACCCACGTACAATGAAAGCAAGGATATCGAGGAGACACTGAACTCCCTTGTCCGTCTGGATTACGGGGACAAGGAGATCATAGTGGTGGATGACTCTACCGATGACACACCGGATATAGTAAGGAGTTATGAGCAGTTCGGTGTGAGACTTATAATTCCGGAGAAAAAAGAGGGAAGGTGCGGCGCCAGAAATATCGGAATCCTCGAATCAACGGGGGAGGTGGTGGTGATATTGAACGCCGATGTTCGTCCTTACCCCGATTTTCTGCATAGGATTGCTGCCCAATACAACAAAGGGTGCGATTATCTTCTGGTGGGGTCGAAGGTCTCGAATATGCAGGATCTTTTTGCCAGATATGTCGAATGTTGTAGCCAGTATGGTTTTTATGACAATGATCCGGAATCCATGGAATGGACCGAGGGGTTTTCGTGCAGGAGAGATATCGCCATAGAAGCCGGACTGTTTCCCACCGGATACCCGGTGGCCATATGCGCGGGTGAGGATGTTTTTTTTGGCGGCCGCCTCAGGGAAATCGGAGCGAGAAAGTGCATCGATTTGGATATCGTTGTAGAGCATGTGGCTCCGGGAGAATTTGCGGAATTCTGGCATATTCGAAAGGGTAGAGGAAGGGGTTCACCCCAGATTCGCCGTTATCTTGAGAGGTGGTCCCTGGGGAGAATCAAGGCGTGGGCTTTGTTGCGCATCTTCAAGGCAGCTATCGAGATAGGCACACTGGTGCCGATAGCCGTACAGGGCTACAGATTGGCGCGATACTCTCCCAGAGGTGTTGTGAAGGATGCCGTTCCCTTCACATACGTGGTGGCTCTCGAAAAAATATCTTTTTGTGTCGGAGAATGGGAGTCGATAGATGAGATTGAGAGGGCGGAAAGGAGCCCCGTGGCACTCCGGTCCGGATAGCGGCGCGCAGAAGATGTTCGAAGTCGGCTATTCAGCATGCCCTTGTCGAAAGCGTGGGGTACTCCACACATGACAAATAGCGGGGCGCGTACCTTGGTATCAGTTGTCATACCTACTTTCCGGAGGCCGCAGCTACTCAAGAGGGCGGTGGATAGCGTGCGCCGTCAGACTTATGACAACTGGGAGTTGATAATTACAGATGGCGAAACTCCCGCCTCGGAAACATGGGGCTATATCTCTGCTCTGAGTCGCGAAGATGACAGGATTATTGCGGTCAGAAACAGTGGACCTCACGGGCAGATAGGAAACACAAACAACGGTCTTATCAGGGCGAAAGGGGAGTGGGTAAAGATTTTGCATGATGATGACGCCCTGCTACCCACATGCCTGGAGGATCTGGTAGATATTACTAGTAGCTGTACAGAAGATATCTCTTGCGTGCTGTGTGGCTCAATAACCGTTGTGGACGGGAATGTCGCATCAGATCGGTTTCAGCCCGGATGGCCCAGGGTAGAGCTGCTTCCCAGAAAGGATATTCACAAGGCAATGTATCTTCTGGAGAATGTTGGGGGAGGAATCCCCTCGCAGTTGATGGTTCGAGGTGAGGCGATAAGAAAAGGGGCCACTATGGAAAGTGCTCCGGGGATTCGTTGGATGGTTGACAGCTGGTACATGATGAAATTGGCCAGATATGGAGATTTTCTGATATACAGAAAGCCACTTGTTGAGTGGCATCAAGGGGGACATGAAACGGAAACCAGCAATACCACGGCCGACGAGCAGGATGCCGAATTCGACAGGTTCAGAGAGCTTCTGTGGAAGGAAATCGATGACAAAAAGAATTTGCCGCCGGTCAAAATCATTCAGCAGATGGTAATGCTGCTTCGCGTGGCAGGGAGAGTGAAACAGCGCCGTTTTCTGGAAGGCTCCAGAATCCTGCTCGGGATTACTCATCCCCTGTCATACTGGAACTTCATGTTATGGGCCTTGCATCACCTTTCCAAGGGGAGGTATTCCAGGGCAAAAAGGGTGGTTTTAGATGGCGGCTCGTAAAGCAGCGCCCTGTTTCGGACAACCTTGATGGACGTTGTTTTTGTTACCTGGTCAAGAGTAACCGAATCACGTATCTGCATTAGCCGGATCTGTCATATGGGGATGGCAACAAAATGAAGGTAACAACGTCGTGCAGCGGGCGTTTTTGGGTGTTCGATCAAGCCAGAGAGCTTTATCGCATAGGCGTGTTGGACAAACTTATAAATGACTATCCGCGCTTCAAAACCAGAGAGTGGGGTATCCCGGACGACAAGGTGATCTCCCTTTTGGGTAGCGGCATAAGGATGAGGGCGGTGAACCGGATGGCGCCGGTTGTCAACAAAAGCTGGAGGGATCGCCTGAGTTCCAGTGCACACAGGGCATTTACCCGCAAGGTGGCAGATAAGATTCCAGACCAGTCGGATGTGTTTATCGGTCTGTCTTCGTTCGCTCTGGAGGCCCTGTACCAGGCCAAGGAGAAGGGCCAGCTGACCGTAGTGGACCATGGGAGTTCGCACCAGAGGTATGAGCGCCAACTGCAGAGGGAGGAGGATGAACTATGGGGTTTTAGGGGTTTTACGCAGGAACCTCCCCAATGGGTTATCGATAGAGAGCAGGAGGAGTTTGAGGTGGCTGACAGAATAATGGTTTTGAGCAGCTACGCCAGGCGGACCATGGTTGAAAACGGGATAGATGAAAAAAAGATTTTTGTCAATCGGTGCGGAGTAAATCTTGACCAGTTCGAGCCTGGCGAAAAAAAAGATGATACCTTCAGGGTGATCCAGTGTGGGGGGCTGAGGCCGGGAAAAGGGGTTCATTACCTGATCAAGGCGTTTCGTGAGCTCGGTATCAGAGACTCGGAGTTGTGGCTTATTGGAGGTGGATATCAGGACTCACCGCTTAAGACATTTTTTGAAGAGAACAGATCGGAAAATATCCAGTTCAAGGGCACCTATCCCCAGAACAGGCTGAAATATCTTTATCAGCAAGGGAGCGTGTTTGTTCTCAACTCGCTGTCTGATGGATTCGGCATGGTGGTGACCCAGGCTATGGCTTGTGCCCTTCCGGTAATTGTGACCGAAAACGTTGGCGCGGCAGATTTGGTTGAAGACGGAAAAAATGGCTTTGTCATTCCCATACGCGATGTTGAAGCTCTCAAGGAGAGACTGACGTACTTGTATGAAAACCAGGATGAGCGCCGGAGGATGGGGCAAAACGCCTATCAGACCATCCTGTCCGGTAATACCTGGCAGGAGTATGGAGAGCGTCTGGCCGACTATCTGCAGGAGGAGATTGCAAAAAACTAGTACTATTTAAAGGTAATAAATTAGGATGGTCTTCCTCAAATCGTATGGGTGAAATGGTAAATCATCGCGTAGCGGCTCCGTCCTTGACAGGCGGAATGCACGCCACATACTCGGTAGCCAGAAGGGGATTGGGGCAGTCTGACCGGGGAGTGGCGGATATCCACCACCTGCGCCGATTGCAACTGGTGCGGCTATCCCAAACTCTCCCCAATCCCCTTCTGCCGACCATCTTCCGGCGTGCATTCCGCCTGTCAAGGATGATTTACCATTTCACCCATACGATTTGAGGAAGACCCAATCCGGATTCAGCGTCCCTCTGGATCCTGGTTTATTACCTTGAAAGAGTACTAGCAGAAATTATCTTTATTGGTGCATGTTCCTGATATGATGTTGGACTGCTTGGTCAAACAGTATCTGAATAAAGTGGGGGAGTTATGACGAGAATTCTTGTTACAGGTGGTGCTGGAAATGTGGGGGCAAGCTTGGTAAACAGGCTTCTGGAAAATCCCGATTATGAGGTTACTGTTGTTGATAATCTCGTTACTGGATCTCTGGACAAGCTTCCCCTGAAGAGTGCAGCTAATGTTAGATTTATCAAGGCCGACGTAAACGACTGGCGGGATATCTCCGGTGTGTTTACTTCCTGTAGCTATGACTATGTCTTCCACTATGCTGCGCTCGTGGGTGTTCAGAGAACCCTGGCCAATCCAAAGGGTGTGCTGGATGATATCAAGGGGATACAGAATGTTCTCGATCTGGCAAAGACCACTTTTGTAAAGAGAGTGTTTTTCTCTTCATCATCAGAGGTCTATGGCGAGCCTGTGGAAATACCCCAAAGAGAATACAGTACACCCCTTAACTCCCGACTGCCATATGCTGTAGTAAAGAATGTCGGCGAGTCATTTTGTCGCAGCTATTACCAGGAGTTTGGGCTGGAGTATACCATTTTCAGGCTGTTCAATACGTATGGACCGCTGCAGAGTGAAGACTTTGTGGTCTCCAAGTTTGTCAGGGCGGCGCTGGCTGGAGAGGATCTGATTGTATATGGTGATGGTTCACAGACACGCACCTTTTGCTACATCGACGATAACGTGTCAACGGTCATAAAGATACTCGAGAACGGCCTTTGTCGTAACGAGGTGATCAATATTGGAAGCGATGTCGAGATATCCATCCGCAAGCTCGCCGAGCTGGTAATAGAGCGGCTGGGGAGTAGTTCCAAAATTGTTCACGTGGATCCTCTTAAAGAGGGAGATATGACGCGGCGTAAGCCTGACAATACGAAAATGCGTGAGATTCTGGGCAGGGAGCTGGTGCCGTTATCCGAGGGGATTGAGAAAACAGCTCAAGCATGTTGTGCACCGGGACGGAAACCAACATGATTGAAGGCTATTAACCCGGAAACATAATATGTCGCATTCAGAGCCTCATGCCTCTCCCCTGTCAAGGCGCGTGCCGCAGGCAAGGGTCGTTCCCTTGGCAAGGTACGCAACGCTGGGAGGGGAGAGGCCTGAGGCTCCTAACCTATTGATATCAAAAAGACAGGCCGTGCCGTGCGCGTCTGCGGTCCGCGTTGTCGAAACTTGCTGTAGGAATGCTACAGCGGCGTTTCGACGCCTTGCCCCGGACGTGCACAGCACGGCTGAATGCGACATATTATGTTGCCGGGTTAATAAAACATTATTCAAACTATCCTGCGGGTTCCGGATCGAGGCCGCGGCCTTAGGGAAATGGCCGATCCTCGTCAAGGCCGCTCCGGATTCGGATATCAAGCATGTCGGGTAGTACAGCCTCTCTGCGGGATCAAGAGGTGTCTCCCGTTGTGCCTTGTTGGGGGCATACGCCTCGGGCCTCACCGCAAGATAGCTGCCCGGATTTTTTCTTCAATCTTTCTGACTGAACCGGTTCCTGATTTGATATGAAGGGTCGGGTGATACGGGGAGTTGGAGCGGGCGCGCTGGGCCAGTTGATTTCCCTGGTTGGTCGTCTCGCACTGGTTCCTCTCTATCTCTATTCCTGGGGGCAGGATCTCTATGCCCACTGGATATTGCTCAGCGCGGTTGTAACATATCTTTCGCTCGCAGATCTGGGAGGCCAGCAGTATATTGCGATCAGATTGACAGCGCTACGGGCATCCGGCGACAGGAGCGAATTTGATACTACATTCCAAACGGCGCTGGTGCTATATGCGCTGGTATCCTTCGCCCTCGTGGTCCTGTTGGCATTGGCGCTATTGCTGCTCTCCTTCTTGCCGTACGAAAACTGGTGGCAGGGAGATACGTGGGACAGCAGGATCGCTTTGGGGATTCTGGGGACCAGTGTTGTCCTGTCGTTACCTCTGGGACTGATGCTGGGGGTTTACCGTGCAAACGGACACATAGCCACATCGGCCATGCTGACCAACGCTCTGCTTATGGCGCAAATCGTCCTGCAGGCGCTGGTGCTGCTTGCAGGGGGAGGGTTTGTGGCGGCGGCGGGCGCACATCTCCTGCCCCAACTGGTGCTGATGCTGTTCCTTGGGCGCGATTTGCCCATGCGCTACCAGGATCTCGATTTTTTCTCCATGGAGAAGGTGGATCTCGGGTACGCCAGGCAGTTCATTCGACCCAGTCTGGATTTCTTCAAGGTCCAGATGGCGTTTATGTTATCCATGCAAGGACTTATTCTGGTTGTGGGGGCCATAGGCAGCGCAGCTGAAGTGGTCTTTTTCTATGCTGCGAGAACGGCTGCAAATATAGTAAAGCAATTGCTGGGAGTTATTTCGCATTCAGTCACTCCGGAGTTCACCCGGCTCCATACCTTGGGCAGCCTTAATCTCCTGGCTTTGACCTTTAGTGTAAGCGTGCAGGTTAGTATTGTCCTGGCGGTTGCCGCCGCATTGGTTATTATCTCTTTTGGTGAGCAGATATTCGGCATGTGGCTGGGTCCGGACGTTGCCTATGATGCAGTTGTGGTCTATCTTCTGTTTGTTTGGACAGGGCTTTCTGTATACGTTTATTCGGCTATCAATCTGTTGCTCTCCATGAAGGAGCAACGGACCGTATCGCGGATCCTGCTTGCCAGCACGATTATAGGGCTGTTTCTGTCCTACATTCTGGGGACGTTTCATGGCATATACGGGGTGATCGTCGGAATCGCTTTGGCGGATGTACTGCTTCTCATGATCGCCATTCAGATTCATGTGACCCGGTGTGTTCCGATAATTGATGCCGGAGTGGCCGTAAAGGCGGTAGTCCCGGCTTTTGCAATTCTGGTTATATACCGTTATTCAATGGAGTTTGCTGTCTTGTTGTTTGCGGCGTGGCTCGTTGTGCTGATTCACGGCTACAAGAACCATTTTTCGTACAGCGAACTCATGATGCTGATAGGTCCCAGACGCGCGAGGGGGGCGGATGGCGTCCCGAATAGTCGAAAATAAGCCCGCCCCATGATTGAACAGGGCGCAGAAGGTGCTCCGTGGCATCGAAGGTTTCAACTGGTCTTATGTTTGAACTATTGTCTTGGTAACTGGATAGGAAGATGACTAGCGCATTGAGTCAGGGCTGTCCCGCAGAGGACAAAACACCAATTGGGTACGAGGCGCCGCAGCAGTGCTGGAGGGCACGCGTCAAGGACCACATGCGCGAGCTGGCATATCCTTTGCTGAGGAGGTTTAGTGATCTATATGCCAGAAGATGCGTCTCCGAATTGGCCGATATCCACCCCGATTACTGCTTGTACGGGTACCGGGGAAATGGATATTTTTTCCTGCGGAACAAGGTTAACGCCGTAAGCGCAATCAGGGGGAAACACATACTGATAGCGGGGTGTGGAACAGGTCGGGATGTGCTTTCATGGTTGAGATTCGGCCCGGCATCTGTCACGGGCGTTGACTACTTTAACTACGATCGAGCCTGGAGCGAGCTGAAGCAGGTATGCAAAGGTATTGCGCCGGCGACCGATATCAAGTTTATGCAAAGCGATCTGCGGGATATGAGTGGCATAGCATCGGAACGGTATGACTTCGTATGTTCAGATGCGGTGCTGGAACATGTCACCGATATTGACAGGGTCCTCGCTGAATCAAGGAGAATACTGGTAGAGGGTGGTGTTTTTTACTCAACATTCGGGCCGTTGTGGCCTTCCTGGGGCGGGGACCATATATCCGGCTGGGATGGGATTGGGAACGGGTACAATCATCTGCTTCTGGACAAGAAGGATTATGAGTTGTACCTGGCGTCAAAAGGCCCATTTCAACACAGCGAAGATGATGGCAGGACCTGGGTATTCCACGGGCTTTTCAGCTATCTTGGAGCGTCCGATTATGTAAGGATATTTGAAGGTTCGGGTTTTAAGAGGGAGCTGATGGGAGTGGTAATTGATCCAAGAGCGGTAGAATTCTTGTCCAGATTCCCGGGCAGGCGTGATGAGCTTCTCAAGCGGTATTCGTACCTGGATCTGGTTGTTTCCACAATGACCATGATATATCGCAAGGGAGAAGAGACAGAGTGATGAATCACTGATGGTCCGGCGGATATACAGGGTAGTTACAGATGGATCTCTCTAGCTACGACAACAGTGATTACTCTCGCGGCCGTCACTGGGCGGTTGAGATGGCATGGATGGCCTGCGCCGCTTTTTTCGTGAACACCTGGATTCCTGGCTCCCATCTGCGCGTTCTCCTCCTTCGGGCTTTCGGGGCCAGGATTGGCAAGGGGGTTGTGGTCAAGCCTCGTGCCAGAATCAAGTTCCCATGGAAGTTAAGGGCGGGGGACCATGTATGGTTTGGGGAAAATTGCTGGATAGACAACATCTTTGAGGTTTCCATAGGAAACAATGTTTGTATCTCACAGGATGTTTATATTTGTACCGGTAATCATGACTGGAACAGTCCCTCTTTCACCCTCAAGGCGGGCGAGATCAAAATATCCGACGGTGCCTGGCTTGCAGCGCGCTCCGTGGTTTCCCCTGGAACAACCGTAAACAAGGGGGCCGTGCTCGGAATCGGGAGCGTTGCCTTGTCTGATTTGGAGGCGAACGGAATATACGTGGGTAACCCGGCAAGGAAGATCAAGGTTCGGGCCAACTATTCAGCTCACCCCTGAAAAAATCCGTCGGTTCGTGACGAAAAACGGGAGTTTACGAGGGTAAATGGCCATATTTCAGCGCAGCATTGACGCGCGGATTTCAGGAGCGAGCTGAATAGTTACTCAACGAATACCTAGATATTCCATGACAAGGCAGGGCAGGTGGGGAACATTCGAGCCGGATGGTTGTCTGCTCAATGATGGGGTTTCTTCATGGCTAGAGGGCGCGCCTCCTATAAGCTGTTGTCTTGTATAAACAGATGAGGCCTGATATCGACATCCGTGGCGGAATGGACTCAATGGTTACGGTAACTTAAACAAGAGGTACTATGGATATTCGTCGTTTGATCATATGGGCCGCCGGTGCGATAGCAATAGCAGTCGGATCAGGTATTGTCGGTTGCAACTCCAGCTCCACCGTTTCTCAAAACAGCATCAAAGGGGGGCTTGAGGAAGCAGACGATCCGGAGGGGCTGCCGGGGGATTTGGCCGATGCCGTGCCGGAAGATGAGGCTTCTGCATGCCTTGGGGGGAGCGTGTCCTCATCGCGGGTTCGCGAGGTATCAGTATCTGAAGGATTACTGGGATTCGAAATGCCGAGAGCGTCAAGCGTCCAGCCATCTGCCGCGGTAAGGCTGTACCGGACAGCGGGATACCAGGCTCCCCTTTCGGCCAGAGGGGGGGCGCTGCTGAACCTGACGGGAGAGGGCCTGGAGGAGATAGAGAGGGTTGTGTACAGGCGGGTGTCTGGAAAGAGCGTTGAACCACCTCCTGCGTCTTTCGAGGGCATGAGTAAATCGGAGGGGGGCTTGGCGGAACGGATCGTACGCCACAGCAGCAAGGAAGTGATTTCCGTGGAGTTGCCGCAGGCCATACGGACAGAAAATACCTATGCTGTCTGGGCCCTGGATAAGAGCGGCTCCTGGTCGCTCCCGATAATAGTGAACGCCCCGTTCCCGATGTGGATCTCGCCAGGGGAACTGAAGCTTGCTGAAAGCTCCAGGACAGTGCGGATTGCCGGCAGGAATCTGGCGGTACGTCCAGGGTTTAAACGCTGCGTTCGTCTTTCGCAGAATGAACGGAGCTACATTTTTCCTGCGATGGAGCCCAAGGGGAGAGAGGGAGAGTATCTGGTCGAGTTTGAACTTCCCGAAGATCTGCCTGCGGGATCGTATACCGTTGATTTGGCGCTTGACGGAAATGGCTGGGCCAGGTTGAAAGATGAGAGACTGGTGGTGGTGGGCGAGGATCTTTCACGCCAGAGATTCGATATCACCCAGTTTGGTGGCTGCTCCGGTGCGGATGACAGCGATGATATCCTGTGTATAACCAGGGCCATGAAAGCGGCTGAAGAGGCGGGAGGTGGCGAGGTTTATCTGCCAGCCGGAACCTGGAGACTGGACGATCCGGTAAACATGATATGGGAAAACTACGAACATGGAATTGTGGTTCCGGAGGGGGTTGATCTGGTTGGCGCAGGTGCTGACGTGACGAAGGTGGTGCAGGGATCTCAATGGACCTTGGGGGGTAGCGCCCTGTTCACCCTGGCCGGCAGCAACTCCATTCGGAACATAACTTTCGAAAGGGAGAAACCCCTGTCGGAAGGGGACTCTGACGGAATTGCCGCCATCAGGATTGGAATGAAGCTGCATCCGTCCAGCCCTCCCGGGGATCTAAATGGAGTTGTCAAGGGCGTGGTAATCGAAAACTGCAGGTTTGAAAAGGTGGACAACGCGATTGCCAGCGGGGGACAGAGGATTGAGCGTCTCTCCATAACCGGGAATCAGCTGGCCGCTCACTCTACGGCGCTCGCCTTCTGGGGAGGAGGTGGAGGAAAGTCGGTTAAATTCATTATCAAGGATCTGATTGTGGAAGGAAACAGCTTTACTCCCGGAGGGTATAAAACGACAGGTCAGGGGCCTATAGCGATGGAGGTTGGCGGTTCGGATAGCTCGATCATCATCGACAATGTCGTGGATGGCAGGAACAACGGTGGATGGAGGGCGGGGTTTTTCTGGCACCTCGGGCACAACAACGAGAAGGTGCTGGTTGCTTCGAATGATATAAGCTGTTCCGGTGACAAGAGCGGAGATGGCGAGGCAATTTCGTTTGATAGTAACGACGGGCTTTATCGCAGGGACCCGCAGACCGGCCAGTTTGTCAAGGATAGCATTGCCGGATTTGCTGAAGTGCAATATGTTTCCGGAGCAGCTGAGGACTGGGTCAGCGCGGCTTCCAATGAGCTGATTCACAAAGAGGAGGACTACTATCGTGGGCACTGGGTTTTTGTGGTCGATGGCCCCGGGACGGGCCAGGCACGCCGCATAGATAGTTACGAAGACATTCTGGGGAAAGGGGTCCGGTTCCGGGTCTCGCCGGCCTGGGATGTTATCCCCGTGCCTGGAAAGAGCAGAATAGTTGTTTACAAAACTTACTGGCAGGTCCACGTTACGGACAATGATGTTGATCATACTGGATGCCGCCTTGAGGGGCAAAAGGGGCTGATAAACTGGTTTGCCAATTTCCTGGATTCAACCATTTCCTACAACAAGATAAAGTACACGGAGGGCATTCTGGTATGGACACTGTACACCAGGGATAACCCCGGCACCCCCGGAAACGAGTCATTCTACTCGGGAGTGTTTGCCAGCGAGATCTTTGGAAACACCATCGAAGGGAGATCCGACAGCACGCAGCGGGGAGGAATCACCTTGTCGTATGGTGCCGAAAGAGGAGGTTACGGGCCAGTCCTTGGTCAATCTGTCAACATACTGGGCAATGAAATAGACATAGATTTCCGAACGGGGATATCGGTTAACAATGAGTGGTGGCTGCCAAAGGACAGGTCTGTACGCTCTTTGCTTATTCAGAAAAACACCATCTCTGGGGCCAGCGTGGGCATCAATATTGGGAATGAAAATGCGCAGGATACCGTGCTATTCAATAACACGATCTCCGTGCAGGAAAAAGAGCTTGTGGATGAAGGTAAATCCACGATCAGGATCGACAACTGACCAAAAAACGCAACCATTCAGCATGGTATGGAACAGGCCGGTAACTGCTCAGATCGCCCCTGAAATCGGTCAGTTCAAGGCGAAAAAGTGGGGGTTACAAGGGCAAATGACCATCTGAATAGTTACGCGCAGGCAATAGTTGTTCCCTTTGACGCTGCGCTACCGGTCATGCTCCGAAGAGGAAACGGCAGGACTATCCGGGCGCTGTTGTGTTCGGGAGATTCTAATGGCCTCGGCAATCTCGCCGCTCAGCCGGGACACGGTCCGGCTCTGGGCGGCGACCAGCGCCCGATGGCTGTTGCCATCCACCGGCTCGATGATGGTGCTCTTTCTGCTGGTGACCAGCCTCTTGTTCCGTCTCTCCAGCAGGCTCCAGCGGGCCACCAGCTCCACTCGCCGGTCCGGTCCCGCCTCCATGCGCACCACCTCGATCACCACCTGGTAGGACAGTTGCGTGGCTCTGTATCCAGGATAGAGGGTGATGCGGGAGCTGTTCAGCAGCAGGGAGAGGTTTTCCGCCACCACCCGGGAAAAGTTGGCCTGCAACGGCTCCGCCCAGCGGTGAAATTCGTCGAACCCGATTTCGTTGGCGCGGTTGCGGCGCACGATTTGCGGCCGTTGCAGATACTCCGGCAGGGTTACGGGGCCGACCACCACTCCAGGGTAGCCGTTCTGCCGGGCCGCGTCCGTTTGCTCCAGCGGTGTCAGCAGGTAGAAGTAGGAGGGCCGGGTGGCACCGCAGGCCGCCAGCAGCAGGAGGAGGCAGCACCCCAGGAGCATCAGCGTGGCGGGTCGATGCATGGCTATTTTTTCCCTTTCAGCAGCGTTTCTGGGTTGCGTTCGATGGTGTCCGCCAGATTGCGCAGCGCGCGGGCGGATTCGGTCAGTTCGTGCAGGGCGCGCGCGAGTTGGTAGTGCAGGTCGGAGTCGTCGGAGAGCTGCTCCCCGACGGTACCGAACGCCTCGTTGGCCCGCTCCATGGTGTGCTGGAAGCTGGCGGACATGGTCTCGGCATGGCTGTCTAGGTTGCGGGTCAGGGTGCGGATCTCCGTAACAACCTGCTGCACATCGAGCAGCGTGCGGTCGAGGCGGGAGGAGAGCGGGGCTATCTGTCCGTCCAGATTGGTTACCATGCTATCGACGCTCTTCAGCGTACGGTTGAGGGAGCTGATGCTCTCCGCCAGATCCGGTGAGTTGACCAGCCGTTCCAGTCCCGCCATGGTGGCCGCCAGGTTGTCGAGCAGCTTTTCGTAGCTGTAGTTCTCCAGCTTGCCGCCCAGTTTGTCCAGCAGGGAGGGAATGGTGGGGATCTCCGGATATTCGGTCATCACCCCCGCATATTTGGCGGGTTTGCCAGGATAGTAGTCCAGCTGGATGAACAGCTGTCCGGTGATGAAGCTGTGGATCTGCAGCTGGGCGCGCAGGCCGCGTTCCACGAGGTTCTGCAGGTCGAAGCTGGCGGGGGCCTTCCCCTCGCCGGTGGCTATGGAGAAGCGGCGCGGATTGATCTCGATATGCACCGGGATGTAGATCTGCTCCGTTTGCGGATCCACCTGCAGGGTGATGTCGGTCACGGTGCCCACCTTGACGCCGCGGAAGCTGACCGGGGCCCCTTCGTTCAGCCCGGTGACGCTGTTTTCGAAGAACAGCACGTAGTGCCTCTTCCTGGAGAACATGGCGCCGTCGCTGAGCAGAAAGACCGCCAGCAGGAACAGCCCGAGGGCGGCGATCACGAACAGCCCGATCAGGGTTGGATTGGCCTTTCTGCTCACGGTTCTCCCCGGTTGAGGAAGGCGCGCACCTTTGCGCTGTCCGCGTGGTCACGCAGCATTTTCGGATCGCCTCTGGCAATGATGGTCCGGCTCTCATTATCGAGAAAAACCGAATTGTTTCCAATAGTAAAGATACTGGCCAGCTCGTGGGTCACCACCACGATGGTGGCGCCCAGGCTGTCGCGGATCTCCAGGATCAGCTCGTCCAGCCGCCGGGAGCTGATGGGGTCGAGTCCGGCGGATGGCTCGTCGAAGAACAGCACCTCGGGATCCAGGGCGATGGCGCGCGCCAGGCTGGCCCGCTTGCGCATGCCGCCGCTGATCTCGGCAGGGTAGAACTGCTCGAACCCGGCTAGCCCCACCAGCGCCAGCTTCAGGGAGGCGATCTCGTTCACCTCCCGTTCGCCCAGGTCGGTGTACTCCCCAAGCGGCAGCGCGACATTTTCCTGCAAGGTCATGGAGCTCCACAGGGCGCCGCTCTGGAACAGTACCCCGAAGCAGCGTTTCAGCGCCTCCCGCTCCTGCGGCGGGGCCTTCCAGAAATCGATCCCGTCGAACCGGATCTCCCCCTCGCGGGGTGACTTGAGACCGATCAGGTGCTTGAGCAGGGTGCTCTTGCCGCAGCCGCTGCCGCCCATGATGATGAACACATCCCCCCGCTCGATGGTAAAGTTCAGATCCCGCTGGATCACGAAGTCGCCATAGGCCATGGTGAGATCCACCACCCGGATATGCTCCTCGCCGCTCATATACCCAGCTTCTGGTACATGACGGTCATCAGGGAGGCGGAGACGACGATGAATACGATGGCGGTGACCACTGCCGAGGTGGTTGCCTCACCCACCGCCGAGGCGCTGCGTCCGCACTGCATGCCGCGCAGGCAGCCGGCGACGGCGATCAGGATGCCGTACACCGCGCCCTTGCTGAGTCCCACCAGGAAGTGCTGCATGGTGAGCGCCGACAGGGTCTGCTGGTAGTATTCGTTCAGATCCACGTTGAAGGCCAGCACCGCCACCAGCATGCCGGCGACCATACCCACCAGGCTGGCATACAGGGTCAGCAGGGGAGCCATCAGGATCAGCGCCAACATGCGCGGCAGCACCAGGAAGTCCACCGGAGAGATCCCCAGGGTCCGGTAGGCGTCGATCTCCTCGTTCACCTGCATGGTGCCCAGCTGCGCGGCAAAGGCGGCTCCGGTGCGGCCAGCCAGGATGATACCGGTCATCAGCGCGCCGATCTCGCGTGCCATGCCGATCCCCACCAGATCGGCAATGTAGATCTGGGCGCCAAACTGCGCCAGCTGCACCGCCCCCATGTAGGCCAGGATCAGACCCACCAGAAAACTGATCAGGGAGACGATGGGCAACGCCTGCGGTCCCGTCTCCTGGATGGTGAGCGCCATATCGGAGCGCCGGTACTGCGCCTTGCCGCGCAGCAGCCGTCCTACGGAGAGCGTGACCTCGCCGACAAAGCGGACCATCGCCGGCGCGCCGCGGATCAGATCCAGCGCCACCTGACCCACATATCGCAGAACCGACGGTGGCTCCACATGCCGCCCGGTGGCCTGTTCCGGCACCGCGAAGGCGAGTTTCAGCAGCCGCTGCGCCCCCTCCGGAAGCCCGCTGTCGTCCACCTCGATGTTGCGCTCGTTACAGAGCCTGGTTACGTTACGCAGGAAGTTGATCAGGCCGCTGTCCCAGGCCGAGACGTGTTCTGATTTGAAAACAACCCTGCTTATCTGCGCCGGTTTCTCCAGCCGCCGCCGAACCTCATCGGCAGGGGGAAGCCTGTCCCGCATCCGCCAGCTACCGGACAGTTCCACCTGCAGGGTGGTGTCGCCGAGGAGAGAGAGAGCCAGTTTCCAGGGCGGTTGTTCCTTGGGGTGCGATGCGTTCAGCTGATTTTCCCGGTTGTTGGGTTTCAACAATCTGTTTTGGCGGGATTATTCTAGCATCAGATGGGAGTCAGGAGGTATCCGGGGCAATCTATGGTAGTCCAGGCATTATTCGTAGTGTGTCCACAAACGAATAACTTTTGTAACTATTCAGCTCACCCCTGAAATCCGCCATTGCTGCGTTGAATCCGCGTGGTCATTTACCCTCGTAAACTCCCATTTTTCCCCTTGAACTGACGGATTTCAGGGGCGATCTGAACAGCTGCCGGCCTGTTTCAATACCATGCTGAATGGGTTAATTCTACCGGAGGCGGAGAAGAAGCGTCGGTTTGGCGGGAGGAGCGGGATGAGGATGGAAATCCACTGGCTCAGAACCATGGAATTGGACAGATAGCGAGCCCTGATACTTGACAACCATGCGCGTAACCCATAAGTTAATATGGGTTACAAGGGTAATTGTCAAGTAATCGGGTTTTTGGCTTGACTTATTAACGCGCAACCCATAATATTTTTATGGGAAACGTGTTTTTTTGTCAAGGATGTCCGCTATGAAGCATGAAGAGTTCTTTCGTAAACATCCGGTGTTTACCGGAGAAGAAATGGCCGACTACCTTGCGTCCTGCGGAGAAGTTGGCTCCAGGACCAAGGAGGCCTTGCTGGCC